>CAYGVV010000202.1:0-3706 GCA_964353395.1 uncultured Candidatus Bathyarchaeia archaeon
CTTAAGATCCTCTGGCGCAGGCCTTCGTGGGTTCAAGTCCCACCCCCCGCACCATAAACTTCACACGCATGTTAGCTGTTTCGAAGTTTGTTTGCCCTTTTCACCAGACTTTTCCTCAGGATCACGATCGAAATTGCAGCGGTCACTACACCTACGAAAATTATCGGATTTGGAAATTCAGGTATTGGGCTTGAGTTGATTAGAATTGTTTGCACTGATGGAGTTCCGCTTATATGGCTTGTGGTTCCTCCGCTGCTTCCTCCGCCGTTAGAATCCCACATAATCAAAAGAGCATAGCTGTTGCTTTGCGTCCAATTAATGTCTTTTCCAGACAAGTCTCCGCTATTGAGCGATTTCTTCAGTTCAATTATTACGAAATTTGAGGAATTGACGTTCATGGCTCCTTTTCCGTCCTGGCTGGCATCTGGGGCAACTCCACCGGTTTCTGTGAAATGAATGTCCTCGTACCCGTTCGGAGAGTAGTTGTCATCTCCGAATACTGCTCCGTCCGCATTCGTGGACTTGCAGGAACTTGCTCCTAACTGAAATGCAACCCATGGATTGTTTGAGTCCGCCACGAACGTCATAGCAATGTACAGGTAGGTGCCATCCTGTTTCGTCCAGATATCGGCGATTCCACTAGGATTAATAGACACATCGGTATACGAACCTGCGTCGTTCCACTCGCTTCCGATTGTCCCATCGATCTGACTGTCGGCTATTGGGTTTCCATAAAACGCACTAAAGTCCGGTTGAGCTAACACAAGCTTCATCGAACCGCAAGTAACCATGAGGCATCCAATCGCCACAAAAATCAAAACAAGAATTCGCTTCTTCATTTCAGGTTCTCCATCTCACCAAGATAGTTTTGCTAATAGTCATTCTTGATATATTTGCTTTTTGTACGCCTTCTGCCAGAGAAGCTAAAGAACTGCTTAAGAAGAAAGGGATAGCAAAGATAACTTCAGTGCTCACTGATCCTGAGACGTTTTTCGGTACAGGACGGTACGCCTATGTTATGGTTGAAACGAGGATACAGCTATTCCTTGCCCGCACGCATCAATGTAATCGCTACTGGAGCATAAGCAGCAGCTACCATCAACAAAGTGAAAGCTAGTTGCACCAAACTGGCGCCCTTGAGAATCCCTTGAACTGCATAGCCAGCGATCAGTCCGAAGCCGGCGATGCTGTACGCTTTTATCATGTCCAAGTTCGCTGGCGCCAGCAGAACCGGGTTGTTGTAGTGTACTCGTAGTATCTTGATTGACCTGTAAACAAGCGGCAAAGAAAGCAAAGCGAGAAGCGCAAAGACGGTTACAACGCGAAAAACCACGGCGCCGACTATGACTGCGTACGTGCAGAGCCAGCCAGCGACGTATAGTCTGATGCCTGCTTTCCTGCCGTACCTTGCTACCAGCGTGAGTTTTCCCGCAGCGCGGTCTTCTTCGACGTCTGGGATTTCGTTGATGACGATCATGGAGAACAGCATGACGCCGATGGGCAGCGTCGCCGAGAACGCTTCCAAGGTGAGCGTCTGCGCTTGAACATAGTAAGCGCCTAAGCCTATGATGCTTCCGTAGTTGACGATCAGCGACAACTCGCCTAAGCCGTGGTGGCTGAAGCTTATGGGGGGCGCGGTGTAGAAAACAGCGCAGAACACGCCAACCAAGCCGAAAAGCAGCACAGGCAGCCCTCTGATAGCGGTCAGGTAAAGTCCCGCCGCGACGGTGACTACGTAGCACAAGGTAAACGCTGCGAACATGCTCCGTGGTTTGATGGCGCCGCTGCTGAGGGTGCCGCTTCCGCCCGTGTATGGGTTCTTCTCTCCCGGCTTTAGCCTGTCAACCGAGTGTTTGAAGTCGAAGTAGTCGTCTGTCATGTTCAAGCCGATTTGGTTGATGATGACGGTTGCGAGGACGAGAAGGAAGAGCCAGGGATAAAACGAGCCGTTTGCCCAGCTGATTAACCCGCCTAGGACGGCTGGGAAGATGCTTGGGGGAACGAAGTGGTAGCGGATGGCTTGCCACCACACTTTGGCTCTTGAAGTCTGCCTGCTCATACAGTTCAGCCATCGTAGCTGGTGTTCTTTTTGGCGTCGTCTACTCGTCCGTTTAGCCTAACTAATATTTGAGTCTTAGCGAACCTGCCATTCCGACGAGATAGCCTTTGTAAACGCATTCTTTCAACGGTTCCAAGCTTGTGATGGCATTATTAATGTATTGGTTTATTTTGTCGATGCAGTACCGTAGGGATCCTGTGCTTTCCAGGCATTCACGCAACATATTAAGCGCGGTCTCCTTCTCGTGGGGATTTTGAGCTTTAATTGTAACAATCGCTTGAAATAGCTCGTCTCTGACCTCTGGTTTAGCGGATTCGCACAGGTGAATGATGGGAAGGTTTGCTCGAAATTCATTGATGTCTTGAGGGAGAGCATCCTCAAGCGGGATTATGTCTGAGAGATCGTCCTTAATTTGATATGCCAAGCCGAAGTTCTCACCGAACTCAGTCAGCGCATCGGTTTCATCGCGTGAAGCATTCGCAGCAATTGCCGCGCATTGGGTTGATGCTTTGAATAGCGAGGCGGATTTCCTGCGAATTGTTTCTAGGTAGTCGCTCTCTTTCCGTGTGTCCATTGCTTCTTCTACATCCATGTACTCGCCATCCGATAGCAGCAGGCAGGTTCGTGAAATTATCTTGATTATTTCGCTCTCATAGTCAGCACTCAAATAAAGTGAAAGCGACGCCAATGCGTCTCCGACTAGAACGGCGTCTCTGGCGCCCCATTTTGCGTTAACGGTTAGCTCATTTCTTCTAAACATGTCTAGATCCAAAATGTCGTCGTGAATAAGAGTGGCGACATGGAGCATCTCAATCGCCAAAGCCAATCTTCTCACAGTTTCAATTCGTCCGCCGACGCTTTGAGCGCTGAGCAGGACCAAGATTGGCCTAAGTCGCTTTCCTCGAGTTCGCAAAGCGTATTCGATTTTTTCACGGAGTCCAAGGTCAGCTACTAGTGGCATAATGTTTGAAAGCTCAACGTCAACTACTCTCCTTGCGTCTTCCATGTAAGTGTGGTAACCTTCCTCGTCGTACACAACTTTGATTTGCTTACCTGACATGCAAACAAGCCTTCAAAATTCGGTTGCCATGGAAAGTATCCTTGACAAGTTATAAATCTTTCCGAAAACGCGCTAAAAGATCTTATTTCTGCAAACGCATGTAGTGTGACTGGGGTTTGTTGAATGTCCAACCCTCCGGGGAAAAAATAAAAAAGGGTTTGTCAAAAGAAGAAAAGAAGCTTTTTGAAGGCGGAGGTAAAACGGTGAAGCATATTAAATTCTGTTCTTTGATGGATGTGGGCGAACAGAAGATTGTGAAATTGTTGAAGATGGTGGATAAAAAATAAGCTGCGAGAAACACAAAAGGAAAGCGTACAGGTTCCCTCGGACAATTCAAGTCCTACTCAACGCACCATTGTGGTTGAAGCCGTTTGCTACTCTGGCAGTTTACTTGAGCGACCACACCATGTGCTCTATATTTGGGATTGCAGATTTGGGACTAATTTTGAAAAAGTATTTAATACCCCCTTATCATTCTCATGAGACAGTTTGGAAAGGACATAAGCTGGGGTTTAACAAAGTGAAAAAACGCGTAGCTTTCATCTTGGTTTTTCTATGTACCGCATCTTTGTTTTTCGCTTTCCCTC
>CAYGVV010000203.1:0-3701 GCA_964353395.1 uncultured Candidatus Bathyarchaeia archaeon
AAAACAAAAAACTCACATAATCCGCAAAAGCCAAATACCGCAGATACGACAAAAGCTTAAATCGCCCAAAAGTAGTCATTCCAACAATCGCACACACAACCTATAAAAACGGCGTCCTCGAAATTAAACTAAAGAAAGCCGAAAAACAAGAAACCATAAAACAACAACAAGCAGGAATAAACGATGCCACATAAACTCAGAAAACACCGCAAAATGCGCGGATCCAGAACCCAAGGCTACGGCAGAATAGGCCAACACCGAGACAGCGGCTCAAAAGGACACCGAAAAGTCGGACGCCACAAACACCTATGGAGCCAAGTATGTAATGAAAAAACACCCTACTTCGGCAAACACGGATTCCACTCACCCCAAGCGCTCCACCACAAAGAAAACGTCATAAACCTCGCCAAACTCGAAGAACTAACTCAAGCACAAGGCGAAGAAACCATAAACCTGACAAGCCTAGGATACACCAAACTCCTCGGCACAGGAAAAATCACAAAACCAATAACCGTAACCGTCGCTTCCGCCTCAAAATCCGCAACCCAAAAAATAAAGGAAACAGGCGGAAAAATCATAACCGAAGAAACCCAAGAAACAGAAGTAGCAGAACCTGGAGAGTAGCGATTAGTCCATGGCAGGTAGATTCCTAAATCTCTTCAAACCCATCGGACGAATACTCCCAGAAATAAAAGTTCCCGAACGAAAAGTCAAATTCAACGAAAAAATCTTCTGGACCGCACTAGTCCTAATCGTCTTCCTCGTCATGTCCGAAATCCCACTTTTCGGCGTCGCCGCCAGCCAATCCGACCAATTCGGCGCGCTACGCGTAATTTTCGCCTCAAACCGCGGCACACTAATGGAACTCGGCATAGGCCCCATAGTCACCGCAGGACTAATCCTCCAACTACTCGCAGGCTCAGCACTCATAAACTGCGACATGTCCAAACCAGAAGACAGAGGCTTGTTCACCATAGCAAGCAAAGTCTTCTCCATACTCCTCACCGGCATCCAAGCAGGAGCATACCTAATAAGCGGCATGTACGGACAAAACCTCGGCACCGCAGGCATAGTCATATTCCTACAACTAGTAGCATCCGGAGTAGTCGTGATGCTGCTGGACGAGCTCGTCCAGAAAGGCTGGGGACTAGGCAGCGGAATAAGCCTCTTCATCATGGCTGGAGTCGCACAGCAGGTTCTATGGCAGATGTTCTCTCCAGCGCAGGGACTGTTCGTAGGAGCACTTGGTCAACTGTTCGCGAAACCTGGAGCTGAAGGAGCAACCTATACGATAGTTTCATGGATAATGGGCGCAGGAATTTATCCTTCTCTTATTGGTTTCATTGCCACAATAGGCACATTCCTAATCATAATCTACTTGAACGGCATCCGAATTGAACTCCCAATGTCTTACGCTGGATACAAGGGATTCCGCAGCAAATACCCCATCAAACTCCTCTACGTTTCAAACCTTCCAGTCATCTTCGCATCCGCTCTCTTCGCCAACGTCTACTTCTTCACCCAACTCATCTGGAGCACCCAAGGGCAGCCTAAGCCAGGGACAAACCTTTTGATTGACATCATAGGTTCATATAACGTAACAGGATCTGGCAATCAGACAAGCATACAGCCTGTAGGCGGTCTCTCGTACTTCACCACGGCACCTCATAGCCTCCAAGATGTCGTCGCAGACCCAGTGCACGCCTTGATTTACTTGGGTATCCTTATGGCGTTTTGTGTGGTGTTCTCGCTGATTTGGCTTGAAGTTGGCGGTCTTGGACCATCGAAGGTAGCGCAGCAGTTGATGGATTCTGGCATGCAGATTCCTGGGTACAGGCGTTCTGGAAGACCCATAGAGGCAATTCTTAAGCGCTACATTCCAGTGGTAACCGTTCTAGGCGGCATAATCGTGGCGTTGGTAGCTGGGCTTGCAGATTTCCTAGGAGTCTTCGGTTCAGGTACAGGCATCCTGCTTTCCGTGGGCATAATCTACCAGTACTACGAACTGTTAATGCGTGAAAGAGCAGCTGAGATGTATCCTGCGTTTAGACGGATTCTGGGCGAATAACCCAGTGGTAGCCAAGGCAAGATTGGATGTTTCCGAGCAACAAAGTCGGTTAAAGGACAGCACAAATGCACATCCTGTAGTCTCATGGGCTGCTCAAAATAGCCAATGCTTTTTCTATCTTTAGTTTTTCTTTTGACTTTTGTCAGAATTCTGACTTCGGGAGAGGTGAGGAGACCTTAAGTGGGAGACAAAGACAGAACCTAAAAGAGAAGGTTTAAAATGTTCCCCAGTAGTAAATTGTTCAATCGCAAAGGTAAAGTTTACCGAAGACAGGAGACGTTTGGTTTGAAGAAGAAAGTATTCATGCTTACTATTTTGGTTTTGGTTAGCGCTGCTTTTCTGTTTGTTCCGGTTTCGTCAGTTTTGGGTCAATCACCAGACACCAAAATAAACAGCCTGAATCCTGAATCAGGCGTTGCTGGCACTGTTTTCAATGTTACTCTTCAAGGTACCGTCAAAACTGCTAACGGCAATTTTATGATTTCTTTAAATGACAATAATAACAATCTTGTGACGTTACTTGTCAACAAGACTGCTTCAGGTAACAACGTGAATGAAAACTTCGCGATGCCTTCAGTCATTCCTGGTAGTTACAAGATTGTTCTTCAAGACGTCAACACCACAACTACAGATACTAAGGACTTTCATATTGCTGCAGAAGGGTTTGCTGCCATACCAATAGCGACATTGCTGATAATGCTGGTTGCAGTTGCCATTTCGTTCGCTAACATGGGGCTCAACCGTTTGCTTATCACTAAAATGATTGGGTGGCAAGAGTACAGGTCGATGCAGAAGGAGATGTCGGAGTATAATTCTCAGCGGATGGCTGCTCTTCGTGCGAAGGATACGAAGACTCTTGAGCGGTTGAAGAAGAAGGAATCGCAAATTACAGCCATGCAAGGGAAGATGTTTAAGCCGCAGTTAATTCTTATCCCGATAACTTTCATTTATCTGGTAATTTGGCCAGTTTTGATTGGGTATTTTCCGTTTGCCGTTGCGTATGTGCCGGGTTTGGGAGCGCAACCGTTTTTCATTTGGTATTTGCTTTGTTCGTTTTTCTTCGGGACAATTGCTTCTCGCGTGATAGGTGTTACACCCATTCAATGATGTTCGGTTTGGAGGCAGCGTTGTGAGCAGCATTGACAAGGTGGGGAGCGTTGGGGAGAAGAAGATTGTTATTTGTATTTCTGGTATGGCTGGGACTGGTAAGAGTACGTTGGCGAAGAAGTTGGCGCTGAAGTATGGGTTGAGGTATTTTTCTGGTGGGGATGCGCTTCGGGCTTTGGCGGCTGAGGAAGGGTTTAATTCGTCCAGTAACGGTTGGTGGGAAAGTCCTGAGGGGCTGCGGTTTCTGGAGAAGCGGATGCAGGACCCGTGTTTTGATAAGGCGGTTGATGATAAGCTTTTGGAGTTTGCTGCGCAGGGTGGTGTTCTTTTGGATAGTTGGACTATGCCGTGGTTGGTTAAGGGGGGTTTTAAGATTTGGTTGTCTGCTTCTGTGGGGCAGCAGGCTGAGCGGATTGCGAGGAGGGATAAGATGAGTGTTGGGGAGGCTTTGGTGGCTTTGCGGGAGAAGGAGGCAAGGACGAAGGCGATTTACAGGGGGCTTTATGGATTTGTTTTGGGTGAGGAT
>CAYGVV010000204.1:0-3700 GCA_964353395.1 uncultured Candidatus Bathyarchaeia archaeon
GTTATCGCGTACGCTGGAAAAGTTGGTTTAAGCACGAGCCTCATCACGGACGGTCGGCTTCTTAACGAAAAAGCCTTTGAGAATATCGTGCGGAACGAGGTTAAAGTGTCGGTCAGCATAGACGGCGGTGAAGCAACAAACGATTTAATCCGGGGTAAAGGCGCGTACGCAGATTCAGTTTCAGCAATTGAGAAATTGTCACGTGAAAAGCTCCTGAACTGTTTGGTTTACACTTTGGCGAACGTGAATGAGTCAGTTTCCAACGTGAATGAGGAAGACTTCAGGGATGTGCTTGATTTGGCGGAGAAGTACGGTGCCCGATGGGTTATTTACCACGGCATGATTCCGTACGGCAACGATGAAGCCAACCGCAAGGCTTGTCCTTCAGCTGGGCAGTATGAGTGGGCATGGAACAAGCTTTACGACCTGCGTGATGTGTATAAAGGCAAGCCTGAAGTCAACGTGTATTACCCCAGCTTCGCCCGCGTGGCAAAACAGCGTGGTATAGCGGACTGGGATAACTGGTTTAACCACTTCTTCCTCGGCAGATGCTTCTATGGCAAGTTCATGAGCATCGCGGAGAACGGCGACGCCATACCCTGCAGCTACAACGACGCCTACCGCTTCGGCAACATCAAAACCCAGTCGCTCCAAAGCATCTGGGACTCAATGCAGAACAGTGAGTTTTTCGCCAAAGTCAGGGACAAAAACAACCTCAAAGGCAAATGCGGCGTCTGCGAGTACCGCGAAATCTGCGGCGGATGCCGAACCTCAGCGCTGTTCTTCACAGGCGACATCTTCGGCTCCGATCCGCAATGCGCTTACATACCGCGGGCTTTGCGCGAAAAATAAGGGCAGTTGCTCTTGGCTGAGGTAGCATCTTTCTCAAAAACTAAGATGAGGAACGTTTGGGGAAAGCACTTCTCCAAAATTCAAAACTGTTGGAATAATGACTGTTGGTAAGCTGCCGTTCTTATTTGTGTTTGTGGCAAGTGTTAGGTTTCAGATTTTCTTCTGTTTCTTTAGGATTTTGATTTCGGCTTCTACCTGTTCTATGGTAAGTGTTTCTGTTGCTTTTCTGAGTTCAACAACAGAGTCGCCGTAGCACTGTCTGATTTCGCTAATGAATTCCATAGCTCTTTTTGCCCCTAGTTCCTTGACTAAGGCTTCGAAGGGCACTTCGACGGTAGCTATCTGCGAGGTTGTCGTTTTTTCACTCTCCATCTTTCTCTTAAGTAATTAATCGGATCTCTAACTTTTAACCTATGCCCCTTCTCCATGGCAAGTTCTTCGATGCAAGCAACATGATCTAGAATTTTGTCGTCGCAGGTTATCATGAAATCAGCATTGCCTATGCAGGCAGCAGCTGTGTGCAAAGCATCCATAGAATTAATCTTGCATTTAAAGGTGAACTCTCGGGACAAGGCGATTAGCCGTCTGCTGCTAGTAACGTTTGTTTTGCTCAGGATTCTCTCGAATCCTCGAACATCTTTCCTCTTTAATGGATCTTGGATATGTTCGATTTCAAACTTCACGTAGTCGGAACTTACTATCTCTATTTTTCCTCTTTCGGCAGTGTCAACGATTTTTAGGAAGGCTTTGGCTTCTGCATGGATGCGACGCTCACTCTGATCGTCCAGTAATCTGCAGAAAACATTTGTGTCTAGATAGACTCGTTCAGTCAATTTCAATTTCGCTTGCGCCGAGGATACCTTTTGTTGCCGTTTGCTTTTTGAATTTTTGCCATAGTCAAGGTGATAATGAGTGAGCCGTTTGCCCATTTTTCTGCGGTGGATGCCGAACCTCAGCATTGTTCTTCACAGGCGAATCTTCGGGTCCGACTCCAAGTGCGCGTACATCCCCAAGGCTCTCAGAGAGAAATAGCCTCCCTTCTCTTTCAAAGCGCTACAGAACACCGATGTTCTATGCAACCTTAGATAGTATTTTAAGTAAACCCAGCGCATTATTCTACCGTAAACGTTTCAGGTGCATAGCAGGACTGACAGCTGCAAACACAAGGGAGATGAGTGATGAATAAACTGTCAAAGTTCGCCTTCATACCTGCTATAATAGTTATGACAGTGCTCATTCTGCAACCAGCCCAAACTTTGAGCCATGAAACACAAACCGCAAGCGCAACCAACGGCGACCTGTACTGGCAACGAGGACTGCCCAACTCAGCAAACGTGTTAGCTAAGCCAAATCCCTTTACAGGCTTGTTGCCGCAATTTCCGCTTCCTTGCTATGGTCCACACATGTCCGCAAACATCAGCAAAACACAAGCAAACATAAACGAAACTGTAACCGTAGCTGGCAAAATATGCCCACCAGAACCAAACGCCACGGTGTTGGTAACCTTTGTCAGACCAGACTACAGCTACGTGAACATAAACGCCTCAGCCGACCCCCAAACAGGCGAATTCAACGCCACCTTGCAGCTTGACATGGTCGGACTATGGAATATTTTTCCGTTGGAAAATCACATCACGGACAGACTTTTTGTGAACGTAACTGGTCCCGCTGGCTCAGCGTCTGCGCTCGTTCCACGCCAATATCCGCCGCCCCCAGATACTCCTTACGTGGTGCCAGTTGCTGTAGTTTCCATAGGCGTTGGAGTGACCGCGGTTGTCTTGGCTGTGGTTAAGAAAGATAAGACCAGAAAAATCAGCTCTTTGAGACTGCTCGTCCAAATAGTCTTCGTTTTTCTTCTTTTCGTAGGAATTTTCCCCAACCTTATGAGACTGCCTGAAGTGCCCTCCGCCGAGATTGCACAACACGAATTCTTAATCGGCACTGATCCGCTCAATGGACTCCTGCCTGATGGACTACCAATTCCAACCTTCGGATGCTACTATCCCTGCGGAAGAACCGTAACTTGCGCGCTCTGGCAAATACAAGTGTACATCTACCCATTTTGGAACACAGGTCACGGTTGGGCTGTGGACTACTCAAACTCAGGACTGGTGAGGTTGGCGATTGTCTTCGGCGTTGTAATCCTTGCGTCTGTTCTGCTTGGGAGATTCTTCTGCGGTTGGATCTGCCCTTTCGGCTTATACCTAGATCTGATAACACGCTTAAGGAAAGCCATGAAGATTAAGCATCGAAACTTCTCAGATCAATTCAATGAGAAACTCCATCAACTCAGCTACGTCATACTTGCCGTCATCCTGATTCTGTGCGTGGTTTTCGCCTCGCAAGCAATCGCTGGCACGCAGCTGGTTCCTGAGACACAGAATGGAGGGTTTGTCTACACCTACTTTTCTGCGCCGTTTTGCCAAGTGTGCCCCATGAAGCCCTTGTGCATGCTAACAGAAACTTCCGTGGGAGTTCTTAAGCCAGAATGGACTTTCGGCACGACAACAGGTCAATTTTATCAGTTGGGCTACTACGTGACATCATTAAACGTTGCAGTCCTTGCCATAGTAACCGCAGCGGCTTTCTTTTTCAGACGCTCTTGGTGCAGAATCTGCCCACTAGGGGGATTAATCGCTTTATTCAACAGATTTCCGCCCTTCAAATGGATTTCCGCAGTGCGGCTAGACAAAGCGGGGGAAAAATGTTCAAAATGCGGCGTGTGCAAACGCGTCTGCCCAACTCAAGTCAATGAAGTCTATGAGGGCAAGAGTGGAGACGTCGCTACTTCGCAGTGTTTACTGTGCTTGCGATGCGTAGAAATGTGCCCTGAAGAAGGATGCTTGAA
>CAYGVV010000205.1:0-3690 GCA_964353395.1 uncultured Candidatus Bathyarchaeia archaeon
GCGACTTGGCGTACAGACGACGGCACAGCATCATTCTACAATTACATTTACATGACAATGGCGGGCTTCACAGAATTTGATATTTTCAGGAGCCACCAGATACGGGAAGGCAAACTGACCAGAGAACAAGCATACAAAATAGTAAGGGAAGAGAACAAGCCTCGCTTCAAGTCAATCGAGTGGTACGGGCAAGCAATTAATTTCGACATGAACAAAGCCGTCGAGATAATCAATAAGGCACCAAAACTTTACTCACTAGCTGAAGAGAAAAAGAGTGCCGATGAACCAGCCGCGCGTTTTCAAGAACATCCCGGCTTCCAAAAAGTGCCTTTAACGGTACAGAATAAATCTGGTTCTTCGTTTTGAATGTACTAGTTGTAGCCCAATATTTTCCTCCAGACATCGGCGGCGCAGCGACAAGAGCTTACAACATGGCTAAAGGTCTTGCACTTAATGGATGTACAGTTACAGTTGTCACTGCTGTTCCATTCTATCCTCATGGTAAGATACCTGCAGAGTACAGGTGGAAGCCGCTTAAAGTAGAGTGGATGAGTAGAATTAAGATTATGAGAACTTTTATGCTTCCAGTGAAGTCTGGGGGTCTTTTCAAACGAGTACTGCTAATTGGTTGCTTTGCAATTTCTGCACTGTTTGCTTTGCCTTTTGTGGGGAAAGTAGATGCGGTCTTTGCGTCAAGTTGGATTCCAGGTCTGGTCTATGGCAAAGCCAAGAGAGCGCCGGTAGCGTTGAATGAGGATGATTTGACGCTTGAGGATTTGGTTGATCTTGATCTTGTTGCCGAAGATTCATTTGTTCTTAGAATAGCTGAACTGGTCTATAGGCTGTTTCTGGTTAAGGGAGATGTGGTTACGCCAGTCAGTCCGGGGTATGTTGAGACTTTGTCAAGAAAGTATTGTGTGGAGCGAGGGCGAATTCACGTGGTCCGAGGAGGTGTGGACTTGTCTGTATTCAAGCCGAGTGCACCTAAGCGTAACTCTGGCAAATTTGAGGTTTTGTATTCAGGTGCATTTTCTATTGCGTATGATTTCGATCAAATTATCAAAGCTGCCAAGACTGTTGGGGAAACTGATCCTGATGTTGAGTTTGTTATCCAGGGAAAAGGTGAGCTTTTAGATTCTATACGTTTTAGGATTAAAGAATTGAATGTAACGAACGTGAGAATCATTGATGAACTTTTGAGCAGAGAGGGCGTCGCTGAGTTGCTGGGTCAAGCTAATGCTTTAATTTTGCCGCTTGTTGATTTCAAGAAACCCTACCCTGGGATGTCTTCGAAGCTTTATGAATATCAGGCGGTGGGTAAGCCGATAATTTCTTGTAGCATGGGGGTGCCTTCGGTTTACGTGAAGGAGACTAATTCAGGTTTAATCGTTTGCCCAGGGGATTCTGAAGCTTTAGCCAAGGCTGTAATAGAGTTGAAGGAAAATCCAAGCCTCGCTCGAACGATGGGTGAGAACGGAAGAAAATACGTGGAAACCGAAGCATCCATCGAGGCTGTTGGATTAAGAATGAAAGGAATTCTTCAGCAGGCATCGCGTAACGACTAGGAAATGCAGGCTATGAACCGTAGAATATGTTTTGTTGGTGCTGAGATAACGCCTTCAGAAGGGTCCACCTTTGTTGGCGGTCACGTCAACACTGTGGTTAGCCTCTGCAAGGGTTTGGCGGACCTGGGATGGGAAGTTCACATTGTCACAACGCCTTCTAGGTTTTTAAGAAATCCGGAGTTTAGTTTTCAGTGGGCGAAGTTTCATCTCGTTTACCCTTCGGGTAGGTATAATTCGTTTGGCTATGATTTTGATTACCTGATTAAAGCCTTGAGAACTGTTAAGGCTCTGTCTGCGAAGGAGCATATCGAGTTGGTTCATGGGCATTCAGGTTATTTTGGTCCCTCAATTATTCCGGCGTTGGTTAGACGGAGTTTGGGTGTTCCTGCATTGTTCTCTCTTTACTGTCCTGCTTCGCTGCTTTCACGCAAATTGCCGCTGGAAGGCTTTGGCGTTAAGGCTTTGTCGCTTGGTTTGGATAAGGTGATTGCCGTTACTGCAAACGTGAAAGAGTCGTTGACGAAATGCGGTGTTAGTGCTGAGAAAATTGAGGTTCTTCAGTCTTGTTTTGACGAGAAAGCCTTCAGCAGCTTTGCATCTAAAAAGAGCAAAGTTTTGCAGGGTCCTAGGACGCGAAAGGTCTTATTCGTTGGCAACGCCGATGAAACCAAGGGCTTGGACATTTTCTTGGAGACGGCTAAGTCCATTCTACGCACGAACCCTGATGTCAAGTTCGTAGTGACACTGCATGAACCGGATGATCTTCTTCAGAGTGTCAGAGTTGTTGCTTTTAGGATGTTGGGTTCTTCAGTTGAGGTCCTCGGGGTGGTTCATGACATGGCACAGTTGGTATCTAGCGCTGATGTGGTGGTTGCGCCGTTCAGGAGCACCCAGGGGATTTCTGATATTCCCATAATAGTGTTGGAGGCTATGGCTTTGGGTAAGCCTGTTGTTGCTTCAAATCTGGATGGTGTCAAAGAGGTTATTCAGCACGGTAACAATGGCATCATTGTAGACCTCGGCAATGCAGACAAATTGGCGGATGCCTTAATTGGTCTCATAAATGATCCAGCGCTTTGCCAAGTAATTGGCAATCGGGCGGCTGCGAGCGTAAAAAGTTTTTCGAATTCTGAAATATCACGAAGACTCAGTAAACTGTATCTGCGATTAATTGAAGCGGCGTAAAATGGTTAATTATCCGGAGTATGATAGTCAGGCATGCGATTATGACAAAACACGATTTAATGATAAATTCGGGCATCATATAGACTATATGCACAAGAAAATACTTAGCAGCTTTGTCAATTGTTCTGGAAAATTAGTGTTAGAAGTTGGAGTGGGAACAGGTCGTTTTGCGACATGGTTGGCTAAAAACGGACGCGCAGTCGTGGGAATAGACCTCTCAAAGAAAATGTTGATGAAAGCCAAAGAGAAAAAAGCTATCTTGGGCGTCGATGTTATGCTAATCCGTGCCGATGTTCATTTTCTTCCATTCAAGAAAGGCACATTTGATACTAGCATATGTATAAATGTTATTGATCATTTATCGAACTTGAATGGTTTCCTAAAGCAATTGGTATATGTTGTGAAATCAAAAGGATATTTCCTGTTTAATTTTTCTAATCTTCTGAGCGTCTATTTGCCAATTGCCTTGGCTGTAAACTATAGTAATCAAGCGATGTTCAAGAGTGGCAAGATCTATAGCAGATGGCACACTGCCAGAGAAATAAGATTTGAACTGTTGAGAAACGGCATTGAAATCGAAGCTGTTAAAGGTTGTTTTATTGCGTCCCCTCTACCTATGGGAAACAAGCTTGTTAACATCATACGGTCAATAGACATCTCCGTTGAAGACTCAAAACTCAAATCTTTTTCCGGAAGCTTGTTTGTCAAAGCTCAACTACCTGATGATGAGGAACAAAGAAGCGATAGGTTGAATATCGTGGTGCCTAAATGATTCCTATGAATGATTTCAGATTGCAGTATTATTCAATTAAAGAGGAAATCGATAAAGCGATTTCGGGTGTTCTTGAAAGTGGTTGGTATGTCTTAGGTGAGAATGTAAGAGCATTTGAGAAAGAGTTCTCCGACTATTGCGGAGCCAAATTTGCCATTGGTGTTGGTA
>CAYGVV010000206.1:0-3677 GCA_964353395.1 uncultured Candidatus Bathyarchaeia archaeon
CTGAATCACGGGGAGTCGAAAAATTCCAGATTTTGCTTCCATCAGTTGCTTTCAGAGCGTAAACGTTGCCATCATAGGAGCTTATGTATACTACACCATTTGAGACTTTAGGAGCTGCATAAACACAATCCCCAGTTTTATAGCTCCAGATTTTATCGCCGCTAGCAGCGTTTAAAGCATAAACGCTAAAATCCTGTGAACCTATGTAGACTACGCCGTTGGCAACAGCAGGAGTTGTAAACGTGTAATAAAATGGGTAGTGTTCTTGTGATTTACCGACGGTGTAATTCCAGATTTTGGCTCCGTTAGCAGAATCCAAAGCAAAAACGTTGCCGTCTCCTGAACCTACGTAAACAACACCGCCAACAACAGCTGGAGACTCCTCAACTAAATACTCAGTGTCGTATTCCCAAAGTTGCTTACCAGTATCGGCATTGAATGCATAAATGGGTCCGTCCCAAGAGCCTGCATAGACTACGTTACCTACAATAACGGGGCAATCAAAAGCTCGATAAGTGTAATTGTATTTCCAGAGCACGTCACCATTATAAGCATTAAAAGCGTAGAGACCTTGATCGTGACCGAAACGGTCACCCCCGTCGGAGCCGATGTAGACAATGCCGTCGGCGACAGCAGGGGACGAGAACGGCTGCGATACATTGTATGTAAAATATGAATGCCCCGCAAACACTCTAACTTCATAGACAGGTAGAGTATACTTCCAGAGCAAGGTGGGTGGTGCAATCAAATTGTTCGCTTCAGCGTTTGCAGGAGGAATCAAAACTAAACCACAAACAAGAATGATGTATATAGTTGCGGCAGCCCCTTGCAATATGTTCACTCGATCGCCATTGACCTTTAACGTTGGAGAACTATAAAATTTTTGCACTTGGTTCGACAGGTTTTCCGTGAGAGCCCAAATCGTGCAGCACCAAGGCTACCTACAATAATTATTATGAGTGAAAAGTGTTAGATGAGAATAGAGGTAGAAAGGTTTAGGCTTTTTCTTCCTTGGCTGCGATGAGAACTGCGTTTATTACGCCGTCTTTGCCTGGGCGACTCGTAACGCGAGCCAACCCCAAGGAGGTTTCTATTTCTGCGCCTTTGGTGATTACGCCTCTGCGGTTGTAGTCCACGTTTGCGGGGTTTTTGACCACTCTGAGAATATCAGCTTTTTCTGTTTTTCCACTCTTTGAGTTGGTAACTGAAACGTACTTGTCGCTTAAGACTTTGACTTTGCGGTTGCCGCCGAAGCCTCTTGGACTCTTCCGTTTTGGTTCTCCAAGCGTGGTTTCAGCTGGGAATGCGCCCTGCTCAAACTTTCTTTTCACACGGTACATTCGTTTTCTGCCGCCGCTGAGTTTCCTTTTGTGTATGTGACCCTGCCAAACTGACATTTCAATTTCCCTTTTGACTGTTAAGTTCGAGTGTTCAGTATCACCGTTGTTTTCAATATAAACGTATCCGTTCTAGGGTTGCGGTTCGTCTTTTAGGGCTTCTCCGAATATGCGCTTCAAATCCCGCTTCAACGACGCAGGGTCCATGGTTAAGCCGAAGTAATCCGCAAAGTAATCCGTGGTTTTAAGAACCATGGTGCGCCCGCTCCTTTCAGCCGCAATCAACCCCATCTCCTTCAGCAGTTTCACGTGACCGTAAGCGTGTTGACCGCGCACTTCGATGACTCTTTTCTGCGAGAGCGGCTGCCTAAAAGCAATGTAACTAAGCGTTTTCAACGGACCAGAAGACAGCAGAGGTCTGTTCACAAGTTTCTTAACGAGCGGCGTGTACTCCGCCTTCAACTGCATAACGTACCTTTCGTCCTTCAGCTCCAAAATTTCAACCGCGGTATTTCGGGCGGAATATTCCTCCATGAGGGTTTTAACGTAAAGCTGTCCTTTCTTCTTTGACCGCGTGTTCAAAGTGGCACATATCTCATTAAGGTCAAGAGGGCGACCGGCAACGTATAGGGCAGCTTCCAACAGCACTAAGCAATGCTGCCTTTTCTCTAAATCAGGACTCTGCTGAGGCTCCGTATGCTCAGGATTCTCTGCTTGGTTGCTCATGTTTTGCCACTTTCAGGTTTCCAACAGCTATGTATATTTCTTCCGTTTCTTCGTTCTGCCACAAACTCACTTGTACTTCTTGCGCCAGAAACAGTAAGAGAATAAACGTGCGAATTGCATCCATCCGCAGCATGCCTTTAATTAAGGTTGAAAACTCGACTATTCCCGCGCCTTTAACCATCTCAACGAGATGCGCGTACAACTTGTCCATCTGCAGCTCAAGTTCCGCCATGTACTGGTCAAACTGGGGCATGAGGTCGGAGGCTTGCGGAAGAACAGGCGGAACAACAACGCTGTCGATGTTGGCAAGTTTCTCTCCTTTCAGCACATCGTCTAAGACTTCCAGCAGGTGCTTTATGGTTGTCGACGTCAACTCGTGCCGCAGGGGCAAGAACAGGGGCGGCGGAACAAAATCCGCTGGAGGCTTAGGCGGCGGAGGAGGCTCCTGAAGAGTAAGCAGAAGCCTTGACTTCATTAAGTAAATCAGTGCGGAAGAATCTAGGGCAACACCTGACGCGCGGAAGTCTACTTTGCCGGCTTTCTCCATTTCCGAAAGGAACGACCTTAGCAGGTAGGCGATGTTCACGTTCCAAGGTGTAAGCTTCTCGAGTTTGTTGATTTCAAAGAGTATGTTCCATGGAGGTCGCGTGTAGAAAGGTCTTCTGGCGGGGGTTTCCATTTAGCGTGCTGCCTCCATGAACTTTGCCGAGATAACGGATGAAACTCCGTTGCGCTCGTAGACGCCGTAGACGCGTTGTGCCTTGTTCACCATTTCAGGTTTTAAGGTGATGACTATGAACTGGATTTTCTCAGACTCTTCCAAGAGCAACTCTGCGAGTTTCGCGGTGTGGAAAGCATCCAGGTGAGCGTCCACCTCGTCAAGCACGTAGAACGACACGGGCGTGAACTCTTTCAAGGCAAAGATGAAGGCAACTGCTGAAACTGAGCGTTCCCCACCACTGGCGCCGCTTACAATTATGGATGGTTTGTTGGTGAACTGCACAAGCATGTCGATGCCGCCTGAGAAGGGCTCATCTGGATTCTCAAGCTTCAGTGTGGCAGTGCCGCCGCCGGTTAGTTTAGAGAAGTATTTTTGCAGGTTTACGTTGATTTTTGAAAACGCGTTCATGAAGACTCGGCGCTTCTTGCCTTCGATTTCATCCATGAACTGGACTATGGCTTGTTTTTCTCTTTCAAGTTCGTTCAGACGTAGGGACAGTTCTCGGTATCTTGAAATCTGCTCCGCGTAGTGTGAGAGGGCAAGTTGGTTTACTGCGCCTATTCTTTCCAGTTCGAAGCGCATCATTTGGATGCTGGTTTCTGCCTCTTCCACTTGTTTCTGCGTAGTTTCAAGAGGCTTTTCATAGTTTAACAGCTTAAGCTGGTTTTGATACTGCACAAGCTGTAAACGTGAAGTTTGCACGCTGAGCTGTAGCTGGTTGAACAGTAAATCAGCTTGCTCGTACTCTGTGTCCAGCGACCGCAGTTCAGAGTCAATGTTGTCTATTTGGGACGTAAACTTCTTGGAGTCTTCCCTTGCGGAAAGCACTGCGTTGGATAGTTCAACGCGGCTTTTGTCTTGTTCCGCAAGTTCCTGTTTAACTGATTCACGCT
>CAYGVV010000207.1:0-3663 GCA_964353395.1 uncultured Candidatus Bathyarchaeia archaeon
CCGAGCACTAGAGCACACAACCCAGCAGCCAACAACCAGCAGCAACCAATGGCAACTAAAAGTATCCAATTTACAAAGGGCAGTTTCTTCCACACAATAGAGAACATAACAGCGTCTGCAAGGGTTAAGGTTTATATTCACCTTTTGATTTTTGCATATTTCCGACTAGAAACAGCATTCTACACATGAAAAAAGAGGTTAATAGTATGGCATACTTAACAACAACAAATTCAGGACAACCCGTCCTGATCCTCAAAGAAGGAACAACAAGAAGCAGAGGCAAAGAAGCCCAAAGAAACAACATCATGGCAGCACGCGTAATCGGAGAAGTCCTCAAAACCACACTCGGCCCACGCGGCATGGACAAAATGCTCATCGACAGCTTGGGCGACATAACCATAACCAACGACGGCGCAGCCATCCTCAACGAAATCGAAGTTGAACACCCAGCAGCAAAAATGATGGTTGAAATCGCCAAAACACAAGACGACATGGTTGGCGACGGAACAACCACAGCAGTAGTCCTCGCAAGCGAACTCCTCAAGAAAGCCGAGGAACTCTTGGACCAGAACATTCACCCAACCATACTCGTAAGCGGCTACCGCAAAGCAGCCCAAAAAGCCATCGAAGTCATCGGCAAAACTGCCGTGCCAATCGACATCAAAGACCGAAAAACCATGCTCAAAGTAGCGTTGACATCAATGGGCAGCAAAGCCGTAGGCAGCGCCAAAGACCACCTTGCAGAAATAGCCATAGACTCAGTCACACAGATCACTGAGCAACGCGGAGACAAAACAATCGCCGACATAGATAACATCCAGCTCATAAAGAAAACGGGGAAAAGCCTCCTCGAAACCCAACTTGTACAAGGCATCATCGTTGACAAGGAAATAGTTCACCCAGGAATGCCCCGCAAGAAGGAAAACGCGAAAATCGCACTCCTAGACTCAGCGTTGGAAATTGAGAAAACCGAGATGAGCGCTGAAATACGCATCCGCGACCCAAACCAGATGAAAGCTTTCCTAGACCAAGAAAACGGCATGCTGGAAAAAATGGCCAGCAAGATCAAAGCTTCAGGCGCTAACATCGTCTTCTGCCAAAAGGGCATCGACGACATGGTTCAACACTACCTTGCCAAAAACGGCATAATGGCTGCAAGACGAGTAAAAGAGTCAGACATGGAAAAACTCGCAAAAGCAACAGGCGGAAAAGTAACTTCCAACTTAGATGACTTGAAAGCCACAGACCTTGGCTTGGCAGGCTTAGTAGAAGAACGCAAGATCGGCGACGACAAGATGATCTTCGTGGAGAAATGCAAAGACCCCCACAGCGTAGCAATACTTATTCGCGCTGGCTTAGAACGCATGGTGGACGAAGCTGAAAGAGCAATGACCGACGCGTTATCAGTGATTTCCGATGTCATAGAGAACAGCAAAATCGTCGCAGGCGGCGGAGCAGTGGAAATCGAAGTTGCCAAAGAACTGCGCAAATACGCCAACAAAGTCGGCGGCAGAGAACAACTCGCCATAGAAGCCTTCGCAAGCGCAATGGAAATAATTCCCCGAGCACTCGCGGAAAACGCTGGACTCGAACCCATAGACATCCTTGTGGAACTCAGAGCAGCCCACGACAAAGAAGACGGCAAATACAAAGGCATAAACGTGTTCACGGGCAAAGTGCAGAACAGCATAGAAAACGGCGTCATAGAACCAGCCATAGTTAAAGAGCAAGCCTTAAAGTCAGCTGCTGAATCCGCGTGCATGATACTGCGCATAGACGACGTTATATCCTCTTCGAAGCCGAAATCAGGCGGTCCAGGCGGCGGAATGCCGGGCGGTCCTGAAGGCGAAGAATAAACATCCCCCAATTTTTCCCTTTTTAGTAATAATTTCTCTTACAAAATAAATCGCGAGAGAGAAGAATCATTGATAGGTTTTATGCCTATCAGTGGTTTCTTTTGTCGCTCTGATCTTTCCCAAACCACCGTTGTGTGCGCTCAACACGAATTTCAGTGTGTTTTCCTTGAAATATTCTCTAAACTGATTTCCGCACTTTGTACACTTGTACATCTTGACTCTGAATCGCCCAAAGTTCCACTCTTTATCGGGACCTTGTGTGTGCGCTGTACAATTCGGACATTTCGGCATAACTTTCCACCTTCCAGAGTTATAGGCAAAATTACTATATATTGTTTCCACGGCACCTTCGCAGCATATTTCACCTGCTACTCAATGAGCACGCGCTAATAAGAAACCAGACCTGCAAAAGTTTTTATAAAAAGAATTCGAAAAGGCGTTGAAGTTCAAACAGATAGAGTACACCCTCGACAAAAGAAAGAGTGAACAACCCAAAGAACCAATAGCCGTTCAGAAAGCCCTTTTTTCTCTTTAGGATTTTGATAAAAGGTTCTTTTTATCTTCTCTTCTGTTTTTTTCCTCCGGCGGCTCTTCTCGTTTGATGGCCTTTTTGCCTGTCAATCGCTTTACCCGCCTCGTTTCTCTTACTCATGTTTTGTTCACCTCACCTTTCAATTCTCATAATGTCTTTTTCAAAATGAAACACTCTGCTGAATAGCGAGAAATATCACTTGCTATTTTTCTAGTCTCTGTGCTCGTGGGATTCCTCTTCTGATTCCTCTTCCTTCTCTTCTTCGTTCTCGGTAGCTTCTGCTCCTGCAGCACTTGCTTTGTCTTCAGCTTCACCTTTTGGAGGATAAGCATCATCTAACCAAACTTCAAACTGCTTCTTTCCTTCAGGATTGGAAAAGGCCCACTCGCACAATTCACTGAGGACAGCATTCAAGTCAATTTGATGATCGTCGGCTAAACGTTTCAGAAACTGCTCCCACTTTGCAGGAAGAGATATCGTAAACTTTACCATCTTTGTATTCTCACCACCATTTTGCATTCCTGTTGATTCCATGTTTCTTCTCCAATCCGCTTAATTTGCCGGGCAATTCTAACGTCATTTTCTTCATTTTCTCATTGTTCATCGGGCAGTTCTCAGGGGAATGCCTAGAAAGTATCAAAAATATGGGCACAAGTTCACTCTCAAAAGAAAAAGTAGGCACGTCGGATATAAATCATTTGCATGCGTAGACCCTAGTGTAAAGTCTTTGAGGCATGCCTAAGAATTGATAAACTCTGTCATTGCGTGTGAAAGAAAGTGTTTCTAAACGTTCCCCTTCGGGAATCTCCAGAAGAAAGGGGTAGAATAGGTTCTATCTTTGTTCTTTCTGCAACCGCAATCTCTTCGCGATTTCTCTGGAAATTTTTTCAAGACCTTCAGCTAACTCGCTCCGGCTAACGTCATCTAACTGATAATACTTCCCGTCTTTATCGATGAATACAAGCTCCAACTTCCTATCAGCCACTCTTCCACCTCCTTTCAAAAAATCTATTACTTACTATATCTAGTTTCTCTCATAAACTGTTTTCGTTATCGCGAAAGGACACAGAAATTCATTCAACGCCACATTCTGAAGCTGTGTATGGCGCAACTTGTTCTGATTAACAAATTCGTTTTTATTAGCGTGGATGTGTAATGTATATCTACTAAAGTGATCTTGAGGGTGGACCTGGTTTCAAACTATTCGAACCGAGAAAAAAGAACTCAGCATTACCTAGAAATGTTGTGGCTAGGGATGAGAATCTATCGTGGGTT
>CAYGVV010000208.1:0-3641 GCA_964353395.1 uncultured Candidatus Bathyarchaeia archaeon
TGGGCCTGTCTCAAAAGTCGGCGACGCCAACGGCACAAGCTCTGCATTCACCGTCATCACTCCTTCGTTGGGTGTGTCAGGGAATGGTGCGCCAGTTTCAACTTTTACTCCCACAAGAATCTGAGTCTTGCCCAACAACACTCTCGCTGAGCCTTCTGCCTTCTCGATTAGACCTTGCTCAATTTTGATTTCGCGGTAATCAGTTAAGCCTCTACCATCAAGACGTTTTCCAGCATCAATCGTTTGCCCAATCTGCTTCTGTCGCACTTTGGTGATTAAGGATGACATTACTCTTCCAACTCCTCCTTGATTTCTTCTTTGACATTCATATACTTGGTCTTTAACGCTTCCTTCTGTAAAGCGTAAATCTGCTTGCAGCCGTCCATAGCCATGTTCAATGCCTTCTCGAACTCTTCAGGCTTAAGTATACCATCCATCTGTAGCAGCGTCACAGCGTTCAAGTTAGGCATGTAAGCCACTGGAACATCCGCAACCCCGAGTTTATCCTCAGCATCGTACAAGTCCAAGACAACAGTGTCCTCAACCTTGCCAGCCGCACACGCAACAACCAAATCGCGCATCGGAATGCCAGAGTCAGCAATGGCTAAAGCAGCAGCCGTAATGCTTGCGCATCTTGTTCCGCCGTCAGCCTGCAAAACCTCAACAAACACGTCAATGCCTGTGCGCGGATAAAGTTCCGGGAACAATGCAGGTTCAAGAGATTCCCTGATAACTTTGCCGAGCTCCACCTCTCTGCGTGAAGGTGCAGGTGACTTGCGTTCCGGCACGCTGAACGGAGCCATGTGATAGCGGCATCTGAGAACCATCCTATCTGGACGCGACAGGTGCTTTGGATGCACTTCACGTGGTCCAAACACCCCGACTAGAATCTTGTTTTTTCCATGTTCAATGTATGCTGATCCATCAGCGTTTGGTAAAACGCCTACTTCAAGTTTTAGTGGCCTTAGCTCGTCGGCTTTTCTTCCGTCAAGTCTTATACCTTTTTTGTCAATTAGTTTTTCCTGTTTTTCATTCATTTTTTATTTTCCTCCCGTTTTGCTTTTTCCTCTTTAAGCAGTTGTGTGATGCGATCGGTTAACCCGGTCGTGTGGGATTCCTCTTCGATTTTCCTAATCGCCGTCATGGCGAGTTCTTCGTCGTCTGGGTTCTTTCCAGTGACCAGTATCACGCCGTTCACGCCCAAGATTATCTGGCAGCCTGTCTCCTGTTTTATCGTTGAGATCATTGAGCCCTTCCTGCCGATGACGCGTGGAATCTTGGTCGGCGTGACGCGCATTATTTGTCCACGAGTTATTTTTCCCAAGCCTGGTTCGCCGACGGTGAGTTGCGGGTCGTGGGCTCTGTCGTACGAGGCAATTTTGGCAACTATCAAGTCTCCTGTGTCGAGGACTTGGCTTAACTCGTCGTTCTGCGGCTTGAATGGCCTGCTCAGAACGTCTGACGCGCGCAAAAGCGCTTCGTAGGGTGCTTTGATGTCGATTGTCCACCCGTTGAATCCGACTTCTTTGACTGCGCCTATGACTATGTCGCCGACTTTGGGGACGTAGAATGCTCTTAGGGCGACGACGTTTACTCTTTTGTTGTCGCAGTCTGCGAGTCCGATTCGTGAGGCGTAGATTTTGTTTCCTTCCAGATATGTGTTTTCTCCAGCTTGATATTCGCCTTCTGCAAGTAGTTCTCCAGGCGTTACCAGCTGTTTTGCTTCAAAGAATGTTGGCATAATTCAGTTTTTACCTCCATTATTTTCAAGTTTTTGCTAACTGATTATTTTTGCTTCTCCATTTCCTTTGGTTACTTCGCCCAGTTTGTTCAGGAATGAGGCGTAACTGCCAGCGGGCATTTCCAGCACACCGTACCAGGAACCGTCTGAGCGCCATTCTTCCCGTTTTATGACGCCGTATGTTTTCACTGCTCCGTAAGCGCGTACTGCGTATGCTGCGGGTATGGTGACTCCGAGGGATAGCTGCTCTACTTTCAGGGGCAGGATGGGTCTTAGGAGTTTGATGATGTCTCGTGCTTGTTCTTCCACGGGTTTGTATGGGTCGATTGGGTAGCGGATTTGTTCCATGGCGTTTTCGATGCGCATGGGCGGGTGTGGCAGGTTGGTTTTTGGGTCAACGGCTTGTCTTGATATGAAGTCGATGACTTGTTTTCTTTTGTCTTCCACCATTTTTCGTCTTTGGTCGGTGGTGAGTTGCAGTTGCCCTTTCTTGAGGATTATGTCCGCGATTTTGAGGGCATCGGTTGTTCCGAAAGCTTTGCGCAGGTCGTCTTCTGCTGCGCGTGTGCCTTTGTTCGCGTCTGAGAATATGGTTTCAACTGCCAAAACCTCGGTTATCCCCGGAATTTTGCCGTTGCGGTAGTCTAATGCTTTTTGGGGTTTCACGAGGATTTCAAAATGTTCATTTTCTTTCGTGAGACGTGCGATGGTGAATTTTTCGCTCATTAAGTTTTCACTTGCCCGAACCCAACTGTTTGACTATGCCGTCTACAGTTTCGTCCGAGAGCATTTCCATTTTTTTGGTTGTGGCTGGAATCACGGCGACTTTTATTCTCGGCGGCAGTTGCCTTGCTTCAAGGGCTTTTACGAGGCATTTTATGGAGAGTGTCTTGTTTTCTTCAAGTGTCATGTCTTCCTTGTAGTCGTCTTTGAGTATGGCGAGAACGGTTTCTCTGCCTGCGCCTAAGGCTGTGGCTTTGTAGCCTCTGTAGGTTCCGCTTGGGTGTGTTCCGAAGACTCGTGCTCCTGTTTTGTCTACTCCGCTGAAGATTATGCTGACGCCAAAGGGACGTACACCTGCGTGTTGCGTGTACATTTGTTGGATGTCGCAGATGCGTTTGGTGACGACTTCTGTGTCTATGGGTTCGTCGTAGGTTAGTTTGTTGCTTTGCGCGTATATTCGCGCTTGATCTATGAGGATTCTGGCGTCACTGCTTAAGCCGACTATGGCTGCGCCGATGTGTTCGTCTACCCTGAAGATTTTCCATGAGTACCCTGCTTCTTCAAGGGGTTCGATGCTTTCTTCTGCGGCTAAAACTACGCCTTCGGCGCATTGGATGCCGATGATGGTTGCGCCTCGGTTTACTAATTCCATGGCGTATTCTACTTGGAAGAGTCTGCCGTCAGGTGAGAAAACAGTAATTGCACGGTCGTATGCTCCTGGAGCTGCAAATACGGACATAATTTTACCTCTTGTTACTCTTTTCGCTTTCGGAGATTCTCATATGTTAACCACACTAAAAACCTTTCCTTTTAAAGGACTGATTGTGTGGATTGTTGTTTAGTTCGGTTATGGAAGACTTTGCATCTGCAACAGCTGAAAGCATGACAGTTGACAAAAGTGTCCGCGTCTTTGTTGTCTGTTGTGCTATTTTTTGTCTATACCCCCTTATATATAGAAACTGCATAGAGTTCACTGAGGTCTGCTCTGCTGCTCGGAAAAGACTATAGCCCCCTTATGTAAAGGACGCAAACGCATGGAGAGCCAGAGTTTTACTTTTGCTTTTTTGCGCAAGAATACGAAAGCGCTTGCTGCTACGTCTTGTTTAGCCAGTTTCTGGATTTGCAGACTGTTTTCCCGGCAAATTTAAACTTCAGGCATCCTTCTTCAGGGCACATT
>CAYGVV010000209.1:0-3639 GCA_964353395.1 uncultured Candidatus Bathyarchaeia archaeon
CTACGTATCCTGTCAGTATCCAAAAACTTTCTAAGCGGATTGCTCCTTTCCATAAGAAAATCGTCAGAAACTCTCAACTGCGCCACCACCTCAGAGTCTTCCATCATCAAAAAAATCCTTCCGTCCCTTGCCCTGCCCCGGCACTCAATCGAGATGTCTCCGCACTCTGCTTTTTGGTGCTCTTTTGTTGAAGTTAAAGCCTGGAAAAACTTGTCAGGATCTACACTGTACTTTACCGAAAGAAAAGCGAGATATTCGCCCAACGGCAACCTTTTTTCTCTCAAACCTTTTTCAACCGTTTTGCTTGCTAGAACTACTCGAGAAAAAGCCTGTTTCCCTCATACATCCGATGTGACGCTTTCTTCAAACAATTCCAGCAATCCCAATCAAACACAGGCTAGCTATATTAAGTCTAGCCACGACAAAACCAAGTTGCCGTCATCTAGGGCGGGCATCAATTCTCCCGCTTAAAATTTTTCTGACCACCCACAAACCTTGGTATCTGGTCTCATTGAGAAGACAAATAGAAGATCGCTTTAACTGTCAGGTCTTCACAGTGAGCAAACCCGTCGATGCCATTTGCGATTCGAAGTCTTCAACACTATTGAGCGTTCCTCTTACCCCAACGATCAATTGTCTTTCTCCCCTGAACGAGGATGCTCGTGCATTCGCAATTTGAACAATATCCCCCACAGCGACAGATTCTATTTGCTCGTTCCAAAGACAAAGGTTAATCGTTCCCGTTCCATCCCCTATCAACGCTTTCGCTACGTTGGCATAGTTACCAAATCTAGTGACAACACGACTTGGTTCTCCAATTTCCAAGATTTTAGCCTTCAGATTAACATGGTTCATTCCAGATCGCAAGTCCCTGATAAAGTGTGAATGTGACGCATTGTTTTTCTTGAACAGATGCCTGCGGATCATGTCGGTTTCCATGAATTTTCTTAGCGGGGCATCTCGCCTCAAAAGAAATTCGTCAGGGATTCGAAACTGTGCAACAACTCCAGAGTCATTCGTCATTAGAAAAATTTGTTCTGTTCCTGTCTTGCCACGGTATTCGATTGAAAGGTGATCGCAGCGGGATTTTTTGTTTTCTCCTGCTAGAAGTATCGAGTTAAAGAATTTTTCAGGGTCAACATCATATTTTATGGAGAGAAAAGCTAGGTATTCGCCTATTGACTTGTTATGTCTCATTGGTCTCATTCTTTCGCCTCTCAAATTGTGAGGTAGTTGTGGTCTCGTAGCCAGTTACATTGGTTTTGCCTGTACCGCCAAAAAATATCCCCACGCGTGTCTGGCTGAAAATCCCAAGGAGAAACCAGAACGATATCGCCGTCTCTAATCCATACTCTTCTCTTCAACTTGCCCCTAATTCTGCAGAGGCGTTCTTTGCCGTCTTGACACTTCACCATGATCCTGTCTGCCCCAAGCATCTTCACAGCCACGCCGAGAACATCGTTCTTGGATGGCAGGATCATTTGGTCAAGTTTTCCTTCGTTCGTAACTTTTCTTTTACCCAACTTCTTCAACACCAAACCATTTGACACAATCACACGTGTCAATATTTAACGATAGAATAATCTGGAGAAAAAGCAAAATTGACCTGAAGCCGATCTGACTCTTCCTCTAAAGAATTCTAACCGCTACATCAAGGTACGTAGCCGACTATATTAGTTTAGCTACGGGGAAAACACGTTTTCAGCGCTTTTTCGCCATATGCCTTCATTTCAGTTTGTTCCAAGGCGCTGTCATTGGATCGCTGCGAAATGTATCTTCTGTAGCTTTGAAGGCTTTTCTTGTAGTATGCGTTTATTAGTGCGGCGGCACTCTTCTAGTTGAAGAGTTTCTTTTATCCTCTGGGTCGCACCTATTGAATAATTGGACCTTTTCAAAACAATAAGGGGTAAATGGCATCGTGGATGTTAGGCACTTGCTCTCCAGCAAAATGAAAATAACTGTTGACCCCGTGAACCTTAGAAATTTCTCTCAGAAGCACATTGGTTTTTACATGAAATACTCTTCTTTTGTATTGAGAGCCTTAGAAAGGCCTTCATTCCAAAAATTTCTTTGTTGGATGTTGAACAGGGAAAACATTGAAGAACAAATGATTAGAGGCGTATATGTTAAGGTTTTTCCACTTCGGAGACAGAATGGAAAAGGCCTTGCCGGGAACTGCGACATCATGAAAGGAAGAATCTGCATTTATCCAAAAACAATTAAGTTTTGCAGGGTTTTCACGCAAAAGTTGGGCAAAAGAACTCTATTAGTGTATGCTGGAAACAGGGCAAGAGCGGCACTAATACATGAATTACTACACTTGAAATACGCAGCGGATGAAGAAAAGGTAAGAGAACTATCCAAAGAATACTTTTTCGCCTTCACACAAAACCAATCCGAGAACAATTCGCATGCGCTTAGGATCTATGCGATGATATTTAAAGCAAAAGCAGTCAAGAAACCTGCCGAAGTTTCTCTCGGAAAAACAAATAGGATAGCGCCTGAATTAGTCATTCCAAAAGTTGTGCAGGTTTCTTCGAATGCACGTTAAGAATGTTCAGAGGTAGGCTACGATTAATTTCCGTCTTTGGAGATGTTTTTAGCTTGTGGTGTTATGCTGGTAGCACGACTTCTCAGTACGCTGAGCGTTCCGCTCTTTCCAAGGCGTACTTGTCTTTCACCCATGAAAGAAGCTACATTCGCATTCTTTATTTGTATGGTGTCTCCTACAGCGACAGCGTCTACCTGCTTGTCCCATAGGCAGAGCTTGATTTTTCCCGTTTCATCCCCTATCCAGACGTTGGTCACTAGGGCATCGTCTCTGTGCTGCGTATGGACTAGTGAGGGTTTTGGAGTTTCCAGAACTTCAGCATCCACGTTTACTTTTTTCATTCCTGTTCGCAAATCCCGGATTAAGATGAAAAAAGTTGCTGGGTTTTGTTTGGCTATTTGTTTGCGTATTTTGTCGGTGTCCATCCAGTTTTCGAAAGGAATCTCTTTTTTCAAGAGAAGTTCTTCGGCGACTCGGAACTGAACTATCACGTTGTTGTCTTTTTTGATTAGGAAAATGGCTTCGCCGTCTATGCTTCCGCGGTATTCAACTGTTAAGTTCTCGCAAGGGAATTTTCCGTTTTCTCTTGCTGAGACTAACGCTTGAAAGAGTTCGGCAGGGTAAACGCTATATTTCACTGAAAGAAAAGCGAGTTGCTCGCCTAATGTAGGCTTTTTCTGTTTCAAATGTCCTCTTCCCCATTTGTTTGCCAGAACTATCTTGAAAAAGCAAAGTTCACATACGATACATTCGACTCTTTCTTGAAGAATCCCGACAATTATATTAAAATGCGATGTTAACTATATTAGGATAGCTGCAGAGAAAACATCTTTCTCCCCGAGTTTTGAGGTTTAAAGAAAACCCTTTGAATCCCTCTGAAACGCTATTTAGACATTATCCTTTCCGAAATACGCGAATGCCTGATGAGTTAACGAAAACAAATCTCTCCAGTGAAGGCTAGTGTGCCAAGGTTAGAAAAAACAGAATAGAATTGTTGATAGAATTACTGCAGATGGATAATAAAACGAGAAATAAAAGAAAAAATGTTGGAAACGAAGTTAGATTGTTAGCTTGTGAGCTTAGAATCT
>CAYGVV010000210.1:0-3633 GCA_964353395.1 uncultured Candidatus Bathyarchaeia archaeon
TGTCGCCGACAGCCAGCAGAGTCCCCAATCCCAAGCCCAAGAGAACCCCGAACAGCGTAATTTCAACTGTTAGGAGTAACCCTTGAACGATCATCGTCTGATAGGCGGGGTTGAAGAGCCATTCAAACATCATTTATTCCCTGGTGGTTCGGTTTATGATTCTTGTCATGAATTTTTTGGCTCGATCAGTATTTGGTGCATTGAAGAACACTGAAGGGGGTCCAGTTTCGACGATTTTGCCTTCATCGTAGAATATCATTTCTTCTGCGACTTCGCGAGCAAAGGGCATTTCATGGCTCACGATGAGCATTGTTGTGCCTTCTTTTGCTAAGTCGCGGAGAGTGTCAATGACTTCCCCGGTGAGCTCTGGGTCTAACGCCGAGGTAGGTTCGTCAAGGAGAATGATGTCGGGGTTTCGCGCTATTGCTCTGGCTATGCCTACACGTTGAGCTTGTCCTCCTGACATTTGAGAAGGATACTTGTTGACGCAGTCAGTAACCTTTACTTCAGTTAAAGCGGCTACCGCTCGTTTGCGAGCTTCTTCTTTGGGTAATTTCAGCACTTGCCGTAACGCCAACTCGACGTTGCCTAAAGCTGTTAAGTGATGGAATAGGTAAATATGCTGGAAGACAAATCCGATTCTCGCACGCGCTTTGTTCAAATCAACACCAGGTTTGGTTAAGCATTCGTCGCCAAGATAGATTTCACCGTTATCTGGAATGTCAAGCATCGCCATGCAGCGTAGAAATGTGCTTTTTCCTGAACCGCTTGGTCCAAAAATCAGTTTGATGTCCCCTTTCCTAATTTGCAGAGAGACATCCTTGACTGCTTCTATAACCTGCTTGGGCATTTCGCCGCAGGCGTCCTCTTTTTTCTTGCCTTTGGCTCGGTAGGTTTTGTATACGTGCTTAGCTTCCATTACGAGGTCCGTCATTTTTTTACAACCCTAGTTTCTTTTTTCTTCTATTTCCTAATCTGTCTAGCCAGAAGGCTATTGGAAATGTCATTGCAATGTAAAGGGCAGCGGATATTACGAATGGTGTTACGCGGTCGTAAGGTGGATTTATGGCTAACCGCACCGCATTAGTCATCACTTCGGCTAAACCGATGACGTAGACATAAGCTGAGTCCTTAATGAGTAAAGCATATTCGCTCCCCAGTCCCGCCGTAGAGAAATTGAAAACCTGCGGAACCATTATGTGCCAAATGGCTCTCCACTTAGAGAAGCCGATTGACATGCCAGCAATCATCTGCTCATCTCCGACGCCGCGAATTGCGCCTCGGTAAATTTGTGATTGGTTTGCTCCGCTTCTCAGTCCCAGCACAAAGCATACTACGACAAAGGGTATGCCGAACGGAAATGGGAAAATTGGTCCTAAGCCAAAAAAGAAGAGTAGCAGCAAAACGATTTCTGGGATGCCGCGGAATATCTTCTCGTAGGCGTCAACTACGAAGCTGATTTCTTTTTCGTAAACTCTAATAAATGCAAGGGGTAATCCGATTACTATGCCGATTAAGAAAGAAATAATAGAAATGGAAAGAGTGAGTGGCACTCCTCCCAAGAGGATGATGAATTGTTGCCAAACGTCCAATGCTGATCACGTTTGCTTAGTACGCATTCCATTTTGCTCTGAGCTGGTCTACTGTTCCGTCAAAGATTAGTTGTGCTAGTACGCCATCCATTTTGTCCAAAAGAGTCTGAGAGTTCTTGCTGACAACGAATGCAACAGGGTAGTATGAGTGACTATAGACTGCGCTGACTTGAATTCCCTGAGCTTTCCAATCGTTGATCCAGTTGGTGGTTACTGGTGTTTCGGCATATACTGCTTGTACGCTAGGATTGCCGCTGACCATGTCTAGGAAGGGTGATGCAGAGTCTTGCCATGTTCTGATGTCTACGCCTGCTGCTTGGAGCTCATCTTGTTCAACGTTTCCAGATTGTACTCCAACTATGATGCCTTTGGCTTTGAAATCTGCAAGCGAACTTAGGGTGGTTATGTTTTTGGCTGTCATTGTGCTGTTTAGCATTACGACTTGTCCCAGGGTTGTGCTGTGAGGCAAAGTGAAGGAAACTTGTGGAAGTCTTTCTTCTGTTACTGAGAAGCCGCTTACGCCCATATCGTACTGACCATTCTGGACAGACAGGATGATTGTGTCGAAGCCTACGTCGTTCCATTGGATAGTTAAGTTCAGTTTTTGCGCGCACGCGTTTGCTAAGTCAACTTCGAAACCCACAATTGCGTTGGTGGCGGTGTCTCGCATCTCATAAGGTGGCCATGTTGCGTCTGTGCCGACTTTGATGACGCCTGTTTTCTGAATGTTTTCCCAGACTGTGTCGGTTGTTGACGAGGTTTTTGGCATAAGGAATGGACTTGCAACCAAGCCGACGCCAAAACCTACAACGAGCATTATTACTACTAGAGCTACAGTTAATATTTTAGCCATTTTTATCTCCCTAGCCCCATATTTCGATGCTTTATGTATTTAAACTTAAGCATTAGGTAAGGAATGGCTTGTTTCCGCTTTAGGTGTGCTGACTTTTTGGTCCTGCAGAGAAACCAGAGCTATGGCGATGATTATGAGGAAGGCGCCTATGGTGGAAAATATCGTAATGGGCTCTTTTAAGATAACAATTGATAATATGACGGCGACAACGATTTCAGACAAAAGCAGCACTGTAGAAACCGACGCTGAAAGATGCTTCAGTCCCTCCAGCCACAAATAATAAGGCAAAACCCAACAGACAATCGCCGTCCAAACAATTGCTAACCATGCCCAACCTGACAGCTCAAAGAAACCTGGACCCGACAAAACCGTGAAAGGCACTATTGAAAGAAATGTTAAGACGAGAACCCATGTCATCGATTGGAACGTTGCTGAAGCTGAATTCATAACTAACTTTTTGTTGTAAACCATGAAGAGCGCCCATGTGAGACCTGAAATGATAAGCATCAAATCAGCAACCAACTGGCCTTCGCCCATTGATAAAAAATCGAGATTAGTGCTAACAAAAACAATCCCCATTAACCCCACTAAAACACCAACAATCTTCTTACGTGAAAAAATCTCCCCCAGCAGTTTTGGGCTAAGCAGCGCTACCCACATGGCGCTTAAATTTATGAAGAGAGCAGCCTTTGCGGCTGTTGTATAGTTCATGGCGACGTACTGAAGCAGGTAGCCTGCAGCGTTTGCAATCCCCAAAAAAACCAGCAGTTTCTTGTCCGTTATCCTGAACTGCAGTTTCCTAAGGGCCAACATGATGGCAACTAATGTGACGGAGGATATCAAGAAACGCCAAAACAGAAACGTGAAGGGGTCAATGGTGTTTAAACCGATTTTTATGATGGGAAACGAGGTGCCCCACAACACGCCTGCTAATATTGTGAAGACGACGGCTTTGCTTTTCTGATTAAACAGCAGATTAGGCAAAGCGTCTCTCTCCTTTCCCTCCTCATAGCCCAACTTTGTTAATAAGCATTACAATCGGAAAAACAACCTAAAAAAAGAGAGAAGCAGAGAAAAAAGGAAAATGGGGCCCTTAGCCCAGAATCGCTTTAAGGTCTTCGTCAACTGTTTTTATGGGCATGATGTTGAAGTTGTCCACCAGCACTTTCAGCACGTTCGGCGTTATGA
>CAYGVV010000211.1:0-3632 GCA_964353395.1 uncultured Candidatus Bathyarchaeia archaeon
TTTTGGCTGAGGGGTTTATTGTGTGTATTTGTAGTTCAGATTGGTAGTAAGTCTTAAATCATCCGATACAACAGTATCCTGTTTGGGGGGAATAAAGCACGAGTTCACTGAAAGGTTTAGCCCAAGGCTTCCTAGCAATGGCTGCTGTCATCTCATTATTCAGCATAATTGCACTCGTCCGAGGCGGAGACGCGTGGCTGGGTTTACTGTATTTCTTGATATTGTTGATTCCCCTTTCCAGTACCGCGTACTTGCGGTTCGGGACAAAGAAAAATGCAGCAGGAAAAGTTGATTCCTTTGAAAAGTGGAGCCGTATCCTGTTGTCTCTGCAAGGCGTGGTTTTAGCGTGCTGGATGTTCGACCTTGCCACCACATTCTATGCTATAGACGTGGCTAAGGTAGCCGCGGAAATAAACCCGTTAGGTTGGCCCCTTGGAGCCTTTGGCGCACTGATGTACTACGGTCCAACACTTGGTTTAACATGCGTCCTGCTGTTCAAGCAAAAACAAAAAGTGTCCCTGTACACGGCTGCAGTGGTCACAGCGTTGTCGCTTTACATGGGCGCCATGAACCTCAACGCGGGTATAGGCAACTTCAGTTTCTTCGTCACCACAGCCTCGCTCAGTGGGGCAATTCGCTACAGCTTGCTTGCCTTGGTCGTTGCAGCGGACTTATTCTGCGTAGCCGCCTTCGCAAGATTATCAGCAAAGCAGTTATGGAGGGGTCGAGGAAAACTACGCCCCACAGGGTCATCGCTGCCCTGAACTGCCTTTTGGATGCACGCTGATGTTTGCAGTGTGCGCCGACGGAAAAAGAACGCTGCGTTTAGAGGTTACTTTAAGCGCACGAAAAATCAAAGAAATCAAGCAGATTACAAAGATGCAAATAGGGACTTTCTAGAGTTTTTTGCTCATTACGTAGGCGTCTTCGCCGTCACTGTAGTACCCGTTGATTGTCCGCGTCACTTCCAAACCTAACTTCTTGTACAGTTCAATGCCCGCGCCGTTCGTCACTCGGACCTCTAGGAAAATCTGCTTCGCCTTATAGTAGCACATGCCATCCATAGCTGCCTTAATCAACGCTGAGGCTACGCCTTTGCGCCTGCGCTGCGGCAAGACGGCGATGGAGACCACGTGTCCTTTCCGTACCAAGCCGCCCAGTCCATGATTGCTTAGGCCAACTTCGATGCGGCACATGATGTAGCCTGCGAGGGCGCCGTTTTCCTCCGCTACGATGAAGGTTTCGGGAAAACGCGCGTGCAAATCGATGAAGAACATGTCCGTGTAGTTCTCGGGCAGGCAGACGCGGTTAATCTGCATGACGCTCTGCAAATCGTCAGGCACAAACTTTCGCATCGTAAAGGTTTCTTGCATTTTTCGTCTTCCTAAACCATTTCTCAATCTAAACTTAAACCTTACGTTTTATCCGCGTCAGTTTGCTGCGCTGCTGCCTCTTCTTCTACTGGAGCCACGAATTGGGGCAGAGTAAAGTTGCCGTAGGGGATAGCCCAAACCCTCGCAGCTTTGCCCGCAATGTTGAACGCTTCGTTTAAAGCGTCGTTCACGGCTCTCGCCGTTTTCAGCTTAAAAATGTTCGCCGCGTAGTAATCTGGCAGCGAAGAAACCAAAATGATTTGGTGGTTCTGCAGGGCTTTCAGCAGGTAGTACGCTTTGTGCCCGCCTAAGATGAAGTTGCGTTTGATTTCGCGTTCAACAGCCTTCAACTCGCCTAGGCGCATCATCCAGTCGTAAAACACTTGGCTGCCGTGTCCTTCGGGGCATTCGGCTACGAGGACGATTACGCCGCCGCGTTTAACCGCTTCTAACGCGCCGTCCACTGCTTTGTAAGCTTGGAACAGGTTTATGTCGGCTGGGGAGCCTCCGCAGCTGGTGACCACGATGTCTGCCCTGCGGTCTACGGTTACGCGGAACATTTCGTCCACCAGTTTCACTGCTTCTTGGAAGGCTTGCTCCATGTCTCCCGCGAAGGCTTTTACCACTTCGCATTTGCTGTTGGTGACTACGTTTACGATGAAGTCAACTTTCGCTAGCTTCGCCGCCTCAGTCATGTCCTCATGCACGGGGTTGCCTGCCAAAATGCCTGTTCTCGCGTCGGGATGCAGCAGAAAAGCGTGGTTGTGCTTTATTGTTTCTTCGCCTGTGATGGCGGGTAGAACGCTTTTGCGTCCGCCGCCGTAGCCAGCGTAATAGTGGAAGCCCACGTCTCCTAAGAGTACGCGTACGTCTGCTTCGGCGAAGATGCGGTTCACGTAAACCTTGTTTCCATGCCCCGTCGTGCCTATAGAGACGAGGTCTGGGGCTTTGCAGTCGTGGCTCACCGCTTTAACGCGTTTTAGCGCTTCTTCGCCGAGAATCTTGGCGGCTTCCTCAGGCTTTGCTGCGCGGTGGGTGCCGCAGCCGAAAATCACCGTGACGTTCTCGTCTTTGACGCCTGCAATGTTCAGTTCTGCCAGCACGGGCAGAATCATCACGTCGGTGGGCGTGCGTCTTGTGCCGTCGTCCACTACGATGGCTACTTTGCTTTCGGGCAGGGCGATTTCGCTTAGTCGCTTGGTGCCGACGGGTATGGGTTCTTTGAGGGCGCGTTCAACTTCTGCCCGTGGGTCTGGGCAGCCTGGTTGCTCTTTAGGTTCGATGGAGCCGAGGAGGTTTCTGGCTGGGACTCTGACGCATACGTCGGTTTTTCCGTAGGGGAGCCAAACGTCAACCATGAGGCATCACGATTATAAATAAAACACACGTTGCAAGCAGCTATTAAGCCTTATCAAAACAAACCCTGCGGTTCCTAAAAAAGGAAGAGAGAGAAGAGATTGCAGGGCGTTTCAAAGTGCTATCCTGTTAGAGTGAAGTATTGAAAACTCCCTTAAGGATACACACAGAGAGAGACAGAGACACAAAAACTATATCTTTAAGCCTTAGAGAACCAATTAAATAGACTGAAATGAGCCGAATAGCCAAAATTAAGAATCGCCTATACAGTATTTTAAGCAATGATAGGCGCTGTTCTAACTGTAAACACTTGGAAGAACGCATTAGCATGATGGGTATGCTTTTGTGGGAACCTCGTTACAATAAATGGTGTACCCAAACCAATTCTCAAATTATGAATGAAAATCTGAATAAGCAAAACTGCGTTAGTTTCAAAAGAAAATACAACGGAAAATCTCCAATAGAGCGAAAGATTCTTGATTTTGTCCGCATGACTAAAAAAGAGTGGCAATTACACAGAACGACTATCGGAGTTCTTGCGGGCATCATAGCGCTAATTATAGCTTCTGCGACATTTATACTCAAAATGTTAGGCTGGTTTTAGTTAAAGAAAAAGTTTCATTTTCCCATACCTCAGAACGCAATAGCTAAAAGCTGAGGGATGCAAAAACATAATAGCAGAATCGAAAGAACTATGAATCCAGAAGCAGAATGAACATCGAAAGATTCGAAACAGAATTCTCAAAACTGATTGATTTTCTCAAGAGTGAGGGTTTTCCAAAAGATAATGATGAAAATGAAATTCGAGTTTATGGAAGTTTTGTAAGGTACCTTTCGGAATTACTCATTATGAACTCACGCCTTACGGAAGACATTGCTGGACACGATGTCTTCAGAGAATAC
>CAYGVV010000212.1:0-3527 GCA_964353395.1 uncultured Candidatus Bathyarchaeia archaeon
GAAAAGTTCCCTTCACATTTAACGGTAAGTTGGGATCATCAAATTCGTAAACTACGGTTGTACCGCCTTTGCTTCTCATCAGCAAACTGGCTTTGGCTACCCATCCGTTTCTAGGTACTTTGTAGGGAAGCCAGACCGCTTCTATGATCTCATCAAGAGCAAAGTCGCACGGCTTGAAGACATACGGCAGTATTCCGTTGAGATCAAGTTCTAGGTTATCCTTCATCAGTCTCGCCAGATGTCAGGTAATCGTTCTGTCTCTGGTAATTCTTCATGTTCAAAATAAGTCATGCCTTTATGGAAGTATAGTACAATGTTTCCCACGTGTCCATATTCGCAATCGTACCTGATTGTGACTCGTACTCCTCTTGACGTATTCTTATTTTCCGTGACTTTTATTCCCTCGTTAGTTATCTCGGTCAAATCGTTTTTTCTATGAACTGTCACTTTAGTCATGTGAACGTAGTCGTGCCCACATTTTGGGCATGCTAGAAACAAGTCACCCACGACATCTTTTTTTACAAGTTCCATCTTTTTCACCTCACATTATTTTTCGCCGAAAGAAGCGGGACAGTTGCGCCCCGCCTTTTCCAGCAACGATTAAGTCGGGCGTTCCTTTACCCTTTTTTAGGAACTAGGATGGGGATCGGAAGTGACCGTTCTTCCGTCCCCTCGGATTCGGTCTTTGTTGGAACGAAGTTTTCATCACTGCAGTTCGCAATGACTGTGATCTCTGCTTTTCCGTTCAAGCCAAGCAGAGACTTAGCGATTTTTTCGACTGTTGAATTTTCGTTTAGAGCAACTCGCTGAAGCGATGCATATGTTTCAGGTGAACATTGAACTTGCCTTTGTCTACTCATGGCGATTTCTGTCTCCGATACTGTGCTTTAGTGTCCGATGCAGCTTGGTCGATTGCTTGGTCAATATCATTTTGTGACGTTCCAGTGTTGATAGTGGTGTTCGTGTTTATCTGCGGTGCAGTCTTCGGATTGAGTCCGCCACCAGCAACGTATCCGACTGCTGCCCCTGCTGCAATTCCGCCAGCAATCATTAACGGGACTGCGTATGGTTCAAGTGTGGCTTGAAGCACAGCCTTTGCCGATAACGCTGCATTTTCTAACCACTGCGCAGCGGTTGAAGCTTGCACGGCTAAAGTGTGCGCTGCTGACTTCCAAGTTGCAGCGTCTAGTAGTCCGCTTTGCAGTGCCAACTGAACAGTGAACGCTGCTGTCGAGACTGCTGCCCTGATGTTCGCCCGTTCAACGTAGTTCTGGACTCTTTCAAGTTCCCTCGCAGCCTGTATTGCTTGGTAACTGTTCTTTCCGTATTCCGCAACCGTTCGGTTGTAGCGGTCTTGAACGGACACTAGCACGTTCTGCGCTACCTCTGTGCGCATCATCTGGATTTCCATGACGCTCCAGAGTTGCAGCATTCTCAGCGAACTTCGGGCTACCTTTTCAAGTCCTTCCTCTGTTCCGCCTGTAAGGTCTTTCTGGGTTATGTTAACTCGATTGACAGTGATGCCTACGTCTTCAAGTCCCTTCACGGTTTGGTTGAAGGACTCTCTGGCTTGCGCTGTCATTTCAGCGTCGAGGATTATGCGGTAGGTTTGTGCGACGTCGCTCATTCTTAGTTTCCCTCTTTTTCGAAGGCTTTAACGTAAACCATCTTCGACATTCTAGCATCTTGATCTTGCAAATGTCGAAAAATGTCACGTGTTAAGATAAACAGTTCTTTAAGGTCGATTTCCATATTCCCCACTATTCGTTCAGCCTCAACCAACCTTTCCGCTTCGCTTGGAATTTTGGCGAGGTTTAAGATTGCGTCAAAGTCGAATCCGTCATGCTCAGCCATTTTAACATCCTCTAACGGCTTCGGTGATCCTTTGGAAAACTCCTTTTGAAGTTTCTGTTTTCCGTTTTTCAATTTCTTCCCTAAGCAGGTTAATGGCGAAGTTGCGATCTGCAACTTTTGAATTTGAACTTCTAAGTAATCTGTTAACGGTTTTTTCAAGTTCATTCGTGGAAGCTCGTGTCATTATGCTCTCTGCATTTTTTCCATAAGGCAAGGCGGAATTGGACAAAATTTTTGTCGAGTATCGAACACTTTGAATAATCTCGTCGCTTGTGGTAGTCCTTTCGGCTTCAAGTTTGCGTTGTGCCTCTTTCTTCGCCTTTTTGGCTAGATCGGCTTTCCGCATATATTCTTCTTTGGCTTTGATTTGATTCATTCGGTTAATAATGTCGTCTGGACTAATCAAATTGCGATTCTCGGTGACGGTAATTTCTGCGATATCCAGCGCAACTATCCGATTGTAGCATTTGACTGTTCCTCTGCTAATATTCTGTTGTGCTGTTTCAGTTGTTACTAGATTTTTTAGTTTTGGCATTGCTCGTTCGATACGAATCATTTCTGTTTTGCTGCCAAGAGCTTGACCCTGTGCCAAAGGCTTTGGAACGAGATCATACATAGGCGGATATCGTTTTTGCTTTTTGCCAGTGCTGCCGTCAATTATTTGTTCATCATCAAAACTACTCATATTTTTCACCTTTTTAGATTAAGCCCAATTCTCGGCATTTTTTCAAATAGGCTTGCCCGCTTGCCAAAAGGTTAGGATCGCCAGAGTTGAATTGTTCTGTTAAAGTTTTGGGCAGTTGCACTGGTATAGACTCATCAGGTTTTGCTCCGTGATGTTTCGCAAAGTCAACGGCTTCATCCCCTTCAACCTCTATTTTTTCGAGGTTCAGCCTAGTCCATTCGACCAATTCGTTGAGTATGTTGCCAATTTCCGTAGCGATTACGCTCGCACGTTCTAATCTTAGTGCTTTATCAGTTTCATTCGCCATTTCGTAAAGTGCGTCTCGCACGTGCGCATTTCTAGTTTGTGCTTGCGATAGCATCTCATCGGGCATACCTGACTTTACAATTGTACTTGATAACCCTTGCACAATGTCGTTGCTGTACTTTTTTTCATTGAAAAGTGCAGCCTTAAACAGTATGGTAGCCAGATTCCATAGGCTTTGGTCTTCGAGATCACCCAGATATTGGGGGGTTATATTCTTTTTTAAATGTTTAATGATTATATTTTCCATTCTCAGTATTCCCTTCCTCTTTTTGATTGAGAACTAAAACTGAAATCAGATCGTTAAGATTAGATGCCTTCCATTTTTTCTTTAATCGTTGTATCTTTTCGTAAACAGCGTCGCTTACGATGATGTTCATCGATTTCAATTTTTGGTTCCCTCGCCATTCGAATTCTAAGAAACTTTATAAGCGCCGAATTACTTAAAAATAACTACGGTAAGACCGTACTATGCAACAATCCAAAACTAAACATGCAAAAATATTTGCACCTAGACACGATGAGAAAGTAGCATCTAAAATTTTAACCTCATATAACATTATGAAAAATCTTCCTGAAACCTATATAAACTTGGGTAAAAAAGCTAGAATTTCAGATCGAACTTTAAGAATATATCTGAAGTTGTTAATGAATGCGGGATTAATTGTCAAGTGGCATAATATAT
>CAYGVV010000213.1:0-3480 GCA_964353395.1 uncultured Candidatus Bathyarchaeia archaeon
AAGCCTACGGTTCGGTGCTGGCGCAGTTTGCCCTCCGCTGGGGTGCAGCCCATGCCGAGGTTTTTTATGGCGCCGCCGAAGCCGCTGAGTTCGTGTCCTTTGCAGTGTGTTATGACTATCATGGCGTCTGCTTTTGCGATGGCGCCTGAGACTTCGATTTCTTTGAGGATGCCTTTGGTTTTTACGGTTTGGTAGTTTTCGCTTCGCAAGCCGTCTGCCACGATGAAGGGTGCCATGTTGTAGCCGTTGGTCAGCGCTGTGTTCATGTGGTCGTAGGCGTTGCTGCGTTGCGCGTGGTACAGCGTGTTGGAGTCTGTGAAGAAGGGTTTGCCGCCTGCCTCTTTGACTCTGCGGATTACGTCGTGCACAAAGACGGGTTGCACGTAGTATGGGTTGCCGAGTTCGCCCACATGCAACTTGATGGCTACGAGGTCATCTTTTTCTATGCAGTCGAAGGTTCCTGCTTCTGTGTAGAGGCGTTCGGCTTCTTGGAGAAGGTTGTTAGATGTGTTCCAAGGAACGAAGTGAACAGTCATGATGAGCCCTTCCCGTTAATTGAATTCTAATTGATTGCTCAGAAGTATTTATAGCATTAAGCAAGCATAGAAGTAGTAGGTTCAATCGATGGCTGAAGAATGGAAGAAAAGAATATCCGTTGACCCTAAGGTTCTTGCAGGGAACCCCGTCATAAAGGGCACTAGAATATCTGTGGAATTCATCCTTGACTTGCTTGCCAACGGGTGGGCAAGGGAAGAAATTCTCAAGAATTATCCGCAACTAAGAAAGAAAGATGTGACAGCCGCACTGAAGTATGCAACTGAGATAAGAGTCACTCCTGTAAGATGATGGAGAGGTGTTCGGTTTCTATCAGTTGGGATATAAGCCCTTTCTGCTTTTAGTTTTTGCGTTCAAAATATCGGCTTATCTGCTAAAGACGATTTGGTAACATGTTTGTGAAAGCTGTATTTCTTCATAACAGAGCCTACCAGTTTTTTGAACCATTTCTCGCATGTTGGCGAAACATAAATTTCCTCAATCAGCTCGTCTAAATTTACTGATATTTCCACTCCCTTCTCAGGAAGGGATAAGAAGTTTTTTCCCCCAATGAAAATCTGATTTGGATAATCTTTAGCACTTACGTTTCTTGTTATCACTGCTCTTAGTTCTCGTTCGTGCTCAAAGCTTTTTCTTTTGAATATATACGGATAATAAGCATTATTTGGTGGTATGGGTTTCTTGTTGTAGTCGATGTATTTGACCATACCAACCCATAGAAGGTAATGGTCAGAATTGTCAAAACTATCAACAAGTTTGCGATATGTTGATTGAATAGCTATTCCTTCATCGCTTTTTAAGTAAAGTTTCCACATAGCTGCTGATTCGTATTCATTCATATGCCAACAGTTTATTGCAACATCCTTTCTTAGGGATTTATTGATGGGTGATAACCGTTTTCTATATTTATCAAGCTGAAGACGTTCCTCTGGAGTAGCTTTCTCTTCAATTGATGGGTCAAGAATATGCTTAGAGAGTGAACCTTCAAACTTGTCATCTAACTGGTCTACTCTTTTGAAGAACAAAGCTTTTCTATCTATCATAGACACAAATTGCGTGAAATCCATGTAACGCCAAATCTTAACATTTTCGTCTTCGGGTTTCTCAAAGACATAATGCTCCTGATACATACTATATCACACATCGGATACGCTATTCTAATAGTCTAAAGATACAAAGCTATCTGCTTTTCCAGTCTTTAATCTCTGAATCTAACCTCTTTCCGTGTTATGTGGATGTTTAACGTTATCAATATCAGCATCAAAACCAGAGTTTGCCGAAACTGACCTTTCCCAACCATTCCGCGCCTTTCCGTGCCTTTTCAAGACGCGGGAAAAACCCAAATCACAAACCAAATTGCAAAACCAACCCAAACCACAAACCATTTCCAGCGATAGGGGGTATAGACGAAAAATCACAGCAGAGCAAAAACCCCTCCCAACCACCTCAAAAAACCCACTCTAAACGTAAGCAAATCCTTGCTTTTTAAATCAAAGATAAATAGTTGGTTTGCACAATCGTATGCGGAAACACAACGGAGGATTAAAGAGTGTCCGTAGCGCAAAGAAAATACTTCACCGAAATCGCAGCACTGGTTGACAAACACGTCACAGTCAACACCACCACAAACAAAAAATTCACCGGAACCCTTCTAGGCATTAACCCCGATAACATGAGCCTTTGCATAGCCGAAGCAAAGGACGAAACAGGACAAGTTTCCCACAGGGTCTTCCTAAACGGCAACGTCGTAGCCCAAATATCCAGCACCGAAAAGCCCTACGACCTGAAAGCCTTGGCATCTCGCCTCGAAAAAGTCTTCCCAACCATGGTTAAACTCTACGAGGATAAAGGCTTCATCTGGGTCATGGACAAAGTAAAACTTACCGAACGCGGCGTGGTGGAAGGTACTGGTCCAGCTGCTGAGCGAGTGCAAAAAGTTTACGAGCAGTTCATGAGCGAAATGAAGACCTAAATAAACCAGCGAAGTTGCTGCTCCTCTTTCTTCTTTTCTTCCTGAATATTCCTGATTAACCCGAAGGCTTCCAGCATCTTCTTTGTTTCCTCCGCCGCAGCGTCCACTTTGGACAAGTCAACAGTCAACCTCAAATACTTGTCCAACGCGGTCAACGCAACTTTTGTGGCGTTCGCATCCGGATACATGCCAACCGTGTCCACGAGCAAGGCGAATCCCTTCACGTTTCGGAGCCTGCTCAGTCCAATGACGAGACCTGCGATGCCGAAGATGTGCCCAACCATAATTTTCGTGCCCAAATCCAACGCTTCCTTCAACGTTGCCTGGTCTGTGGCGGCACTGTAAAGCGCTGGTGTTCCTTTCGCATCTTCTTTTTTGAAGCCGCCTATCGATATGACAAAGCGGCAGCCCAGCTCCAGAACTATATCTAAGACTTTACCGACCAATTCATACTGCCCAGGCGTTGTCAGAGCTTGCGTGTTACCGTACCAAATAATGAGGTCGCGTCCTCCGTCTTCCCGCTTAACATAGTAGAGCTCGTTTATAGGTGACCGTGCGCCTCCAGTTTCGGTTAGGATGGCAAAATCTTGGAAGCTGGCAGATACGATTTCTGCGAAGCGTTTAGCTTTCAACTCAGTTATCAGGTGCAACGCGGCGATGTTGGCTACGAATCCTATGCCTGGCAAGCCTTCTATTAGAATGGGATTGTTGAGTTGTGGTTTCTCTGTGATTTCTATGCTGCAGACCATGCGTTGCTTCACCTGATGACGAGTGTGGGTATTAGAGGACAATAAGATATAAGCATGCCTAATCTAGTTCCTGCAGCGGCAAATTGTTTTTGCGGGTTTTAGCCGCTGGTTACGTCGGTGTAAGACAGCGTAGAACAGACAGAAACTACAGTGTTTGCATACCCATGAATTGAATCATGATTTGTGGTGCTCCGGCCGGGATTC
>CAYGVV010000214.1:0-3460 GCA_964353395.1 uncultured Candidatus Bathyarchaeia archaeon
TCAGAGAACAGCAACATTTACGCTTTAAACGCTACAACAGGCAGTCTATTATGGAACTATGCTACCGATGGCGCAATCCGGTCGACTCCTGCTGTTTTCGACGGCGTACTTTATATCGGCACGCGAGCAGGCAGTGTTTATGCATTGAGTGGTCTACCTATAGTGACTTCATCGTCAACTACAAGTCCAATCCCAACGCCGATATTTACAGAGGTTTTAGCAGGGGCAGTAGTGCTCTTGGGTGTAACTATGATACTGTTGGTTGTCAGAATCAGGAAAAAGAAAATTCATCCTGAGCATTAACAGAATCTTATTTGGTTTGACTTAAGTGTATATTTCGCTGGGCGCATTCTACGGTTTGGGTGCTTCGTTTCGGGTTTTCTGCAATTGCTTCGCGATTCGGTTTATCACTTGTTCTTTTGAGCCTTTCTTTTCCACAAGCAGCATTCCCGCCTTGTGCCACGGCGTCTTAGGGTAACCCTTATCCGCGATGACTTCATGCTTCAAACCCAGCTTCTGGGCAGCTTCTTGGATCTCCAAGATTTTCGGGGACTGCACGGCTATGTTTTTGGGGACGCGGCGTCCCTTCTTTCTCGTTTTGCCTGAGTCGAAGTAGGCTGGCCAGATTATGGCTTTGTCTTGTTTACGCATGATTTTTCCTCATTTTACTTGTGGGCGTAGTAGACTGTTAGCTTCTCGTCAGAGATGTCGTCTACTCGCACGAAGCCGAAGCGTTCAAACTGTATTACGCTGTTCGGTTTTAACTTTTTGCAGGCGCTCTCCGCCATTCCCTCAACAACCGAGGCATCAGGCATAACTGCTCTGCAGGGGTATTCTTCGCCCAAGGGCACCCAATGGATCAGCTGGGCTTTGGCTTTTCTCACATCCTCGTAGGATTCGCTCGCGAACACTGCCTCCGCCGACTCTGCGCTCGCATTTTCAATTCTTACGTTGAAGAGCTCCATGAGCCGAATCACCTTTCCAGCCTCCGCATTGGCTGCATCTTTCTTGGCAATCCAGAAAGCAACCATCTTTTCTTCTCCGCTGGGCGCAACAATGTACCGTCTAAAGCCTCTTTCAGGCTTCTCAGGATGCAACGGAAGCTCCGCCTTGAACTTCTTGGGGACGTTCTTGACTTTCAGCTGCACAGGCTCGGCGACGAAGAAGTAGCGGTCGCATTGCGGGTCTAGGATTTTCCTGTTATAAGAAAAAAGGTTCTCCCAGCTTAGCGTGACATCAGCGGTTTTAGGTCCAACGTCAACTATCATTTTCATGATGGCTTCCGGCGTTATCCCTCGCCTTCTCAATGCCGCGAAGGTCGCCAACCGGGGGTCATCAAACCCCTTGAACTTGCCTTCTCTTATGCCTTGGACGATTTTGGATTTGCTCAGGAACGCGCCTGTGATTTTCAGCCTGCCATAATGTATGGCTTCAGGGTATTCCCAGCCCAAGTGCTTGTACATGAATTCTTGCCTGACGCCGTTCGTGAGGTGCTCTTTGCCGCGGATAATGTGCGTAACGCCCAGCAAGTGGTCGTCTAAGCCTGCTGCCAAGTTGTACAAGGGCCAAACGCGGTACTTGCTGCCCATTCGCGGATGCGGATATTTTTTGGTGTCTATGATTCTAAGCGCAGGCCAGTCTCTCACGGCTGGGTTTGGGTGGTTCAAGTCGGTTTTGACGCGTACCACTGCCTCGCCTTCGGCGTAGCCGCCGTTCAACATGCGTTTCCACCGTTCCAAATGCTCAGCAGGCGGCAAGTTGCGGCATGGACACGGTTCGCTCTGCAGTGATTTCTTCCTGAACTCGTCAGGTACACAGGTGCAGATGTACGCGTTGCCGTCTCTCAGAAGCCGCTCGGTGTACTCGTAGTAAATCGGAATCCTGTCACTCTGGATGTATTCCTCGTCCACCTTGCACCCCAGCCAAGCAAGGTCTCCTCGGATGCTGTCGTAAAACTCCAAGCTGGGTCTCTTCACTTTTGGGTCGGTGTCTTCGAAGCGGAGAATGAATTTTCCCTTGTAAATCCGCGCGTACTCATGACTTAGCAGTATGGCTCTGGCTGAACCCAAATGCAGTACGCAGTCTGGGTTCGGCGAAAAACGGGTGACCACTTGCTTGTATTTGTCGGCGTTCGGCAGGGCTGGAAGGCGTTTTTCTTCAACTTTCTCTTTTTTGAAGGCTTCAGGCCAGTTTTCCTCAACAATCTGCTTCTGTTTAGCAAAATCGAGGCTGTTAACTTCGTTGAGAACCTCGTTGATTAGGGCGGATAATTCTTTAACTTTTGCTCGTAATTCTTGCTTTTCACCCAACAGTTTACCCATAATGGGTCCTGCTTGTGCTTTGCCGTCGTGTTGTACAGCGTTTAGCAGGGCGGTTTTTCGAATAAGTTCCCTAAGTTCCTCGTTATCTTTCAGCATAACTGTTTTACGCTCGGAGTGTTTAGATGCTTCTCTTAATCAAGAATTCCGCGAAGGCTTTTAATTTTTCCTTGCCTTCCGACGCCTGCAGGAGCTTATCCACTTCTCTCCAGCTGTCTTCCACCATTTTCGCGGCTTTATGTTTCGTGTATTCGATGGCGCCGTACTTCTGTATGATGGCGATGGCTTCGTCTCGGAGCTTTTGGTCTGAAGTGTGTATGTTCAGAATAGCAACAAGCCGTTTCTTGTCTTCGGGCTTTGCCGTTTTCAACGCTTGGATAACCAACAGTGTCCTTTTGCCTTCGGTTATGTCCTGTCCAAAGCCGCCTTTCTTTTGGGCAAACTCTTTTCCTGTCAAATCCAGAATGTCGTCCTGCATTTGAAACGCGACGCCTATGCTTTCAGCGAAGGTTCCCAGTTTCTGAACCAGTTTCTTGTCTGCGCCCGCTAAAACCGCCGCGAGTCTGGCTGCCATGCGAGCCAAAGTGCCTGTTTTGTAAGCGCACATCTGCAGGTAATCTTCTTCGCCTATGTTGTCTGCGTTGGCTAAGCCTCGGTGCCACGCGATGTCCATGGCTTGTCCCATGCTGAGGTTAATCATTTCCTGCACGTAAACCTCGTACAAATCTCGGAGCATTTCGGGTGGAATCTTCCCTCTCTTCTCCATCAACGGCAAAAGCGGCAGATAATACATCGTGTTTCCCGCGTTGACGGCTATGTCCATACCATAAACCTTGTACGTGCATTGTTTGCCTCGGCGTAAGTCGGAGGCGTCTTCAATGTCGTCGATAATCAACGTTCCATTGTGTATGACTTCTGGGATAATGGCGAAATCCAAATAATCATCCGCCTTCTTCCCAAGCGCCTCACAGATCAGGAGGAAAAGCGCGGGACGCCACCTTTTTCCGCCTCTATCCAATATCTCCCAGATGGGCTCCGCAATCGCCTTGTCCAAAGCCTCCATGTTGCAGCTGTGCCTTGGCGGGTTGACCTTGAAGAGAAGGGCTTTCTCGGAGAATTTCCTCGGAATGTACTTTTCAATG
>CAYGVV010000215.1:0-3430 GCA_964353395.1 uncultured Candidatus Bathyarchaeia archaeon
AAGTGCCAACGTATCTCATTCTTGGAATAGTTATTGGCTATCTATACAAAAGGCTCAACGGATCAGCCTAATTATGGTCTGCACCCGCATATACCCATTTTTTTATACAAAACGTTATCCACAGGTCGATTGCCGTAATTCTAATTTAAACTAAAATCATAACAAATACCTTGGAAAACCTTCCTTTCACAAAACAGTTTTCAAGAGATTTACGCGAACTTAAACTATCGCGGTTCTCATTTCCGAAAAGACTAGCTAAATCTAAATAAACAGGATAACAAACAACGCAGGGAGAAGGGCAACAAATGGAATACATAACAATAGTTGGCTTGGTGGCAGCGACTTTCACGACGATTTCGCTGTTTCCTCAGTTGCTGAAGTCTTGGAAGACCCGATCCAAACCCACCACGGACAGCACCTTCGTAACGTATTCGGTGCTTTTTTGCATTGGCATATTTTTATGGCTAGTCTACGGGGTCTTCTTGAAAGACCTGCCTATGATAGTTGCCAATTCGTTAAGTTTTGCCCAAGGGCTCGTTATCCTATTCATCCAAGTAGGCAGACTAAAACGTAAATAGGAAGACATCAACAACAGAAGAGGTCCAACAATTCTGAGTTTTTGGTTTTTTCCAATTGGGACCTATCGAATTTGCCTCAATTGCAATTAGCCATTATGAAGGCTAAACTAAGAATGAAGTTTGAAAAATCTACTATTTAGGCGGCTTAGGTTGTTCGACTATTTGAACCACTTCGTCTCCTATCCGCACTGTTCGGTCCAATTCCTGCAAATCCTGTTCTATGTGCAGTTTTTTTTGTTTGGCTGTGGAAAACGAGAACATCGGAATTAGAGACTCAGCAATTGTCTGGGAAGTTTCGGCAATGCAGAATTTCTCAAAGACCTGAGTGACTTGAACTCTATCTTTCTCAAATTCCATTTTGCCGAGGACTTCTTTTGTCTCAGGATCTTTTATCTCAACCACTCTTGCTACAATCTTGAACTCCATCCCTACAGATACCTGAGCTTTCTGCCCTATATTGAGAGCAACAGTGTATTGATCAATTATATTTGATATTTTTCCTTTAATGGGTGTGCTCATGCTCCAACACCTACGCATTTCTTGGTGATAGTTTTTTGACTCTGGATGACTAGTCTTAAGTTGTCGAAATAGACTTTTAGCTTTTGCCATACAACGTTATCATAAAAATAGCTATCATAATCTGCAAGCATTCTCACCTTTATAGCATAGCAGTAAATGTTCGCCAAAGCCATGAAGTCAACTGAGAATTTACAGTCTTGCTGCATCAAACAAATTTCGCACTCAGTTCCTGGATCCTTCGCTGACTTGCTTAACTTCTTAAGAGCTGACCAGATTTCAGCATGTTGTATTATACTGTCTCTTGCATAACTTATCGCGAAATGGTAACATGCTAGAGAACAAATCATCTTACATTGGGATTCAAACACAAAAAAGATTTGATTGATTAACCCACTAAGTCCCACTATCAGATTCACATAATTTGACAATGACTTTTCCATGGCTTCTCGAACCTGAACTTTTTCGGTTTCCGATAATTGTTCAAATGCCTCTTTGGACAAAGGAAAATCAAGGTTCTTCCCAGTTTGTATTTCACACTCTTGACGAATCTGCTGTTCTCCGGTCGTGAAAGAACTCCATAAACCCGTCAAATGCTTGTCTAAGGGAGTCAATCTAAGGCTACAGAATCTCGAGTTCATAGCGGTTCTTTGAAGAAAGGTATCTAGAAGTTTTTTCTCAGTGAGGTGCTTTGACAAATCTCCAAATCTACAACTAATGTCTTCTAGGTCGGTTGTACTTTCGATGAACACCTTACAGTCTTTCTCAAAGTACGTTATAAAACTAACGAAACTATGAGAGTCTCTTAACTGAGAGAGTGTTGAAGGCTTGATTGACTGAGTAAAGATATTCTGCAAAGCCATGGAATAAGATTGTTGATTGAACTTTTTAATTCTTGTGCAAGACAGGACAAGGATTGCTTTTTTTGCGAAATTTAGTTTTCTTTCATAAGAAACAGGGCTTCTATCCCAAGTTCACTTTATATAAAAGGGAAGGGGTAGACTCTGTGAGCAGCTAGAGAAAAGCTAGAAGAAACAATGGAAAAGACAGGTTGGGTTTAGTAGGCGTACACATTGCCGTATGGTCTGTGCGAGTAGGGCACGATTTTCACGAATTTCCCGCGCATTATCTTATCGAAGTCAGCGTTGAAGTGCTCGCAGTATTCTTTGACTAAGCCTTCGATGGCTTTGAGGTCGGTTTTGTTGACATCCATGACTTTGACTTCTTTGCCGAGATGAGTTATTTCACCTCGAACGTAAATGATGCCAGCGTGCATCCCCGTGCCCACGAATCGGGCTTTGTGCTGTTCACCCGCCTGCAATGTTAAGCCTAGAACCACCAAGACTCCGCCTGCCATGTACTCGCCGAGGAAATCCTGCGCTGTTCCACCCACCACAAGGTAGGGCTTCTTGCTCATGTACTCCTTCATGTGTATGCCCGTCCTGTAGCCAACGTCGTCTCGGATGAATATTTTTCCGCCGCGCATCGCGTAGCCCGTGATGTCTCCAGCTCTGCCATGGACCACTATTTGCCCGTCATTCATAGTGTTGCCTGTGCAGTCCTGCGCGTTCCCATGAACCTCTATGCTTGGACCGTCCATGAAAGCGCCCAGATCGTTCCCAGGTGTCCCGTAAATGTCAATCTTCAACTTGTTCTCCAAGTCTGTTCCGATGTACCGTTGCCCGTAAACGTTGCTTATCTCAATTTTCTCCGCTCTGTTGCGGTCAAGTTCGCGCAGAAGAGCATTAAGCTCTCGGTAGTGCAAGCCGTCAGCGTCCACTTTCCACACGCCGTTTTCCACTTTCACACGGGAGAGGAACTGGGCGCTTATTTCAGCCGCAGCTTTTTCTTGTTGTATAACCATTCTAGTCACCAGCCATTTTTACCCCTAAGACTTTCAGCTCCGTATCCGTCAAGCCCACGCCACGCAAGTGCAAACGGTTGCCCCTGAGGCTTTCGATGGCGTTTATGCCCATGCCGCCCATCATGTCCTTGATTTCCAAGCTCCAACCGCGTAACAGGTTCACCAGCCGCTCCGAAGCGATGTCTGGATTGATCCTCTTGCTTATCCAAGGGTCACTTGTGGCAATACCCCACGGGCACTTCCCAGTGTAGCATTTCTGGCAGACCGTGCAGCCAATAGCCACCAAAGCGGCAGTGGCAATGTACACGGCGTCAGCGCCCAAAGCGATGGCTTTCACGATGTCACCGCTGCTTCGGAACCCGCCAGCCGCCACTAAAGAGGCTTTGTTGCGGATGCCTTCCTCACGCAAACGCTGATCCACACTGGCAATAGCTAATTCGATGGGTATGCCCACGTTATCCCTAATGACTTT
>CAYGVV010000216.1:0-3429 GCA_964353395.1 uncultured Candidatus Bathyarchaeia archaeon
CTCGGAACAGTCTATAGCCCCCTTATTTAAAGGTGGAAAGTGTCTTTAGATTTGATTGTGGGGCTGGTTTTTTTTGTCTTTGTTCTGTTTCATGCTGTTCTTGGTTGTGTTGGTTGTTGAAGGTTTTGTTTGATAAGATTTTTTATCAGAAAACCTAATGTTCTGTAGCAGCGTGTTTAGTTGTTATGAGTTCGGGTATTGCTTCACTTTGCAGGATTCTGAAAGATGGATTATTGGTGATATGATGAAGTCGTTAACGTTGAATTCTTTGCTGGGCATTATATTACTGCTCGTTGGTGTCTTCTTTTTGTTTTTTGGAAGTTTATTCTTTAGTATACCACTTCTTGTTGCAGGGCTTGTGCTCATATTAGTAAAGCGGTCTGGAAGCGAAAATGCAGAGGCTGAGGAAAAACCTGTTGGCGTGATAATTGTTGCTGTTCTTACCTTGTTTGCTTCGTTTGGACTTGTGTTTTTGTCTTTGGTTTTGTTTTTCTTAAACTTTGTCGGTATGGCGTTTGTATACGCAGGCGCTGGACCGTGGATAAGTCTTCAAAACATGTATGTTTTGTTTCCGCCGCTGTTTGCCTTGTTCAGTTTCATTGCTTCAATTCTTATGCTGGCTGGTGTACGCTCCAAGCACATGTGGTATGCAATGATGGTGTTTTGGATTTTGCTTTTTGCGTTCTGCTCTTGGTGGGGATACACTTTTGTCTGGTATAGTCTTGGCGCAATGTTTTTGCCAGTCGCCCAAATCTACCCATATATGATTCTGGCGATGCTGGTTCCCTTAATCCCCTTAGCTTACTGCTTAGGCTGCCTGCTGTACTTTCAAAAACTAAAAGTGAAAAAATACTTTCACGTGAGATAGCTCACTTTCCAGATTAAGATTGAGGAATGGGGTTTCTGTCGCGCATCTAACATGTTTTTCTTTGCAGCGTTTCTAGGTAGGAGTTTAGGCTTTCGATGCATTGTATTTCTCGTGAAAGTAGGGCTGAGAGTTCGCGCCAAAATTTGAGGTTAGGCTTTATTTTTGCCCGTTCCAAGTTTTGTTTGAGGCGGTCTGTTCCTTCTTTTCCGCGCCTGTCAAAATCCAAAAGAAGAATGACTTCTGATGCGCCTGTTTGCTCTATCTCGCACAGGGCTTCGGTGAAGGATTTGCCGCCTGTTTTGACCGTTAAAACTGGTCCTGTGACGCCGAAACTGCAGAGTGCTTCAACGTCTTTCTTTCCCTCCACTATGATGAGGGTTCCCTTCGCTGATTCTTCTGCCAGTGCGTCTAGGATTTGATGGATTTTTTCTTGCTTCTCTTTCAGATGAGTTGACAAGGCGTGTTTACCTTGTGATTTTGGCTTTCCGTATAGTCTCCAAGCACTCTGCTGCTTCCTTGTTGCTTGTGAAGTATGTTCTGACGGGTTCCAGTATGGTGCTGAGTTGTTCTGCTACGGCGTTTTTGAGGTCTTGCGGATGCAGTTTGCCCTCTTTATAGGCTGTGGCGAGTTCGTTGAAGCTACCGTATTGGACTGTGCCGCCGAATTTTGCTGGGCGCTCGATGGTGAAACATGGTTTTTCTCGGAATACAATGTACCTGCAGATGTCAAGTATGGGGTTGAATTCAACGGTTTTTTCTGGGCAGAAGGCTTTGGACAGTTTCTGCTTTATCTCGGCTGGTGTGTCGTAAATGAAGATGCAGGTTTCGGGTTTGCTTTTGCTCATTTTCGCGCTGGCTACGGCTTCTCTTTCTTGTCCTTCAGGGATGGGCCACACTTTGGGCTTTTCTAAGCCTTGCAGAAGATGGTGGTGAACGCAAACGGGTTTCCAGTAGCCCATTTTTTCGCCGATTTCGCGTGCGACGACGTTGGCTTTGCGTTGGTCCATGCCCAGCTGGCAGATTTTGACGTTCAAGTGGAATATGTCGGCTACCTGCATGGGCGTGTACAAGAAGTCGCTGACGTAGTGGGCTTCGGTTTCTTTGCGCCCCGCGATTTCCAGTGTCCGGGTGGTTCGGGCGATTGTGAGGTTTTTGGCGATTTTCACTGTTTTAGCCCAGAATTCTATGTCGTCGTAGAGCTTGTCAGAATAAATGAATTCTACCTTGTCAGCTGGTACACCTAAAGCAATCCATGAATGACGAAACAAATCCGCAGCTTTCCTTATCAGCGCTAAATCTCCGCCGAGTTTGTTGTTGAGCCAAGCATGCCACGTTGACAAGTAAGCCTTGAAGTGCACACCAGCTTCGACAAAGTCCTTCATCTTGTAAGCACATATTACGCCCGTTCCCAAATGCACAAGTCCTGAGGGTTCGAAGCCGTTGTAGGCGACTGGGTGCTCTTCCGTTTCCAGCAGTTGCCTTAGGTCTTCTGGTGTAAGAACTTCTTCTGCGGGTGGTCTGCAGATTAACTCGATTCGTTTTTCTATGTTCAAGTGTGGACCAGCCTTGTGCTGTGTTTGCTAGGCTTTAATGTAGATGTTACGCTTAAAAGTTTAGCCGCGGCTGGCTGGTTTTCTTGTGTACGATTGTTAGAGTGGTTGTTGAGTTATGAAGGCGAGCGCTATGGCGATTATTATGAAGCCTATGATGAAGCCTGCATAGTTCTGGGTTTTGACTATTTGATTTGCAGCGGTTTTCGCTGGCTGCTATGCTTTGGTTTTTCTTTTCGCGAAACGCACGGCGTATTTCTGTTCGTTCAATGTTTTAGTGCGGCTGTCTCCGAGTCCCTGTTTTACGGCTTCGCTGACGACTTTGGCGAATGAGGCAGGCTGGGGGTCTGCGTGCGTTTTTTTGGTGAGGATTACCCAGATTTCGTGGTATCCATCTTTGTTGATGTTGAAGAAGCGAGGCTATACTGTTTGTGCTCAGGTTTTGGTGCATGCGTTGAGTTTTCAGCCGCACCTAAACCGCAAGGGCAAGGAAGTTGGAGAGTAATCACCTGTAGGAAAGGCGTGTTTTTTGCTCCGTTTTGGATTTGGGATTAAATTTTAATGCCCCCAAATCATAAAATAAGACTTATAACCACTTTGCACCAATTTCGGGACAGAGATTGCGTGAAAACTATTTTCAGTTTCAGAAAATTGCCAAGTTTATAGCTATTCTGTAGGGTGTAGGGACGCGTTTTTTGATATAAGCAGCAATTTTTAAAACTAAATTTGAGTTTTCACACACTCTTGACAAGGCAGCGCGCGTGTTTGTGTAACCATTGCTATGAGGTCACAGTTACACCATCTTCTTTAGGCACATGGTCTCTTAAGAAATAAGAAATAGCATTGTAAATGGAGATGTTGAGAATGAAAGTCTTGACAAAACGAACAACATTATTTTTCCTTCTGATCATTTTGGGTTTCACTAGTTTTTCCATTTCAATAGTTGACGCACCTTCGCGCGCTGGCTTGTCCCTAAATTATTTAGCCTAGTTGGGGTCTCGTATCAAATGA
>CAYGVV010000217.1:0-3428 GCA_964353395.1 uncultured Candidatus Bathyarchaeia archaeon
GTTAAACCCAAGTAAAAATCCACTTTCTACAAGATGTTCCAAATTGAAACCTTAAAGTAAAAACAAGATAATTCCTGTTATCCTGATGATTATTTGCGTAAATACTACGTTTATCCAAGAATTCCAGTTGAATACATTTGTATCGACCCCAGCAACAGAGGTGGGCGGTTGGTTAGTCATTTACTACTTCGCTGGCATTGCTGATTTTATGGCAAGCACTCTTTAATTGGCGATTTTAGATGCAAGTGGAGATTAAAAGCGTAGATAACCAAGGGCGAATCTTGCTCCCAAAAGATTGGCGAAATAGGTACCTTAAAGGAAAAAAGGCGATAGTCGTATACAAAGGAGACGTTGTCGAGATTAGACCCTTCGCTAAGTCTGATTTAACAAAGTACTTCGACAAAGTCGAGGTAGACTTAAAGTCAGACCTCTTGGACTGGCATAAAGTCAGGAAGGAACTGCGGAGCGTGTAGCTTTGGCCGCTGCATTCGTAGATGCGAACGTGTTTGTCTATGCCTTCTTGAAACCGAAAAGAAAGTTGCAGCCTCATGAAGAAAGCATCAAGGACGCGGCGAAGAAAATCGTCACCAGAATCAACGAAGGTGAAGAAGCAGTAACTTCGGTTGTGCACTTCAGCGAACTCTGCAATGTCCTTGAAGACTATCTTCCCATTGAAGAAGCGCTCACATTGGAAAAGGGCTTGCTTTTTCTAGACAACATCTCTGTTAAGGAAGTGTCTGAGGAAGACTACCTGAAGGCTCTGGCAATAGCGGAAGACCAGCAGATCGGAGCCAACGACGCGCTTGCATACGTACTGATGAAAGAGGCAGGACTACAGAGAATTTATTCTTTTGACAAAGACTTCGACGAATTCAAAGACATCCACAGAATCACACAATAGTCTAGCGAACAAACACAAACAAAACAGAACCAACAATTCACTCCAAACTTTACTCTATATATAAGGGGGTATAGTCTTTTCCGAGCACTAGTCTTCCAACCCAACTTCTAGCAATCACCAACAACTAGCAGCAACTAGCAGCAACCAACCGCAACCAGAAACAACCAATTTACAACTTCCGCCTTTCACCAAAACCCGCAAACCAGCAAAGAGACGAAGATGCCAGAAGAAATTTAGTTGCAATGTGCAATTCACTTCTTTCTCATAACCCAGATTGACAAAACTATCCCAGCCAGACCTATTGCTAGTAAAGATAAAGCCAACGCTTGTTTTTCCAATGGAGGCTCTTGCCAAGCAGTAAACATGCCTGAAACTGCAGAATCCGACGTCATCTGCACAAGAACATCATTCCCTGGTTTCACAGTGAATTCGTAGCCTGCGCATTCACCTACATAATCGCCATCGAGGTACAACTTTACCTCTGCGCTAGCCTGAAACGCTAAATGAAGCTCACCATCAGCGTGCCAAGGTATTTGATAAGTGTAGCCTGGACCAAAACTGAACTTTTCCCCGCTGCCATGATTCGGTACCAGCGTTGGAAAAGCAAACTGCAGAAACAGAAGATACGCCAGTCCTGAAAGAGAAAGCAAGACGAAAACAACCAGCACCATGACAAGTTTTAACCTGCGTCTTTCCACGGTGAAACCCCTCTCTATTTTGCTTTACCGTTTAACCTTTTATCTTTTTTGTAAGAAGCATTTGCTGAGCAAAAACGCTCACAGCAACTGTGTATCCTGTAACGTTTCTCATGCTAGGCTACATGCCTCAGCTGAGAATGGGATTTGCCTCCTCCGCTGTGCATTTTTCAGCGAAACCATAAAATACTCTTGTTGTTTAATGTAGCAGAAAGAAGGCATGGTATGACATGAGCGAAGAAGGATCATTGTGGATAAAAATAGCAGAGAAGTTTTTCGGCTTAATAATCATAATCCTAGGCGCATTACTCGTATACTTCACAGCAACAAGCAGCGCCGTTCTCGGCGTATTCACGGCACTCTTCGTGTTCTTGAGCATAGTCTTTCTGGCGGCTGGCGCATTCCTGATTGTGGTTAAGCCACCAGAGTAATCTGGTGCGCGCCTTACTCTCTTCTTTCAACCACTATTTTGCATTTCATTGCCAAAGCAGCTATAACGCCTAAAGCCGCTAACCACGGCGCCAGAACCGTGCCGATAACGCCTATGGTTGCTGGAATCTCCAGCAGGGTTTTTCCGTTTTCAGCCTTCACGATCACTCTTGTCACGTTTCCTTCATGCGGGAGGTCTCTGACTCTGTCAACAAGGTCGCTGCCTGAAACAGTGAACTCTTCACGGGTTACTTTGGCTACGGAGGCGCCGCAAACAGGGCAAAACTTGTCGTCTTCTTTCACTGGTGCCCCACACTTCGTGCAATAAGGCATTTTTTCATCTCACACTCCAAAAGGTCGAAGCATAACAGAAAAGAGAGTTGGCGAACTTAAAAATATTGTTAACTGACCGCTGAGTGCAGAGCATAGGTGCAAAAAGTTTGAGTTGAATTTAATAGGCACTTTTGACATTGGCGAAGTATTTAACGGGACCTATGATGTTTGCGATTGGCCACTTTGCTCTAGGATACTTAGCGGGGAAAGGCTCTTCTAGACTTCTCAAGGTCAAACTAAACTTGCCTCTGCTACTCGTCGCTTCGGTCCTTCCAGATGTCGATTTGATTCTGCAGTTTGTGGATCCAACCCTTTTTATGCACAGGGGACCAACACATGCCATAATTACCTTCACCGTGCTCCTGATTCCCTTCTTCATCATCTACAGGAAACGAGCGGTTCCTTACTATGCAGCGCTGCTTTCACACGCGCTCATCGGCGACTTCTTTACAGGAGGTCTCGAACTTTTTTGGCCTGTGTCGCCAGACTGGTTCGGGCTCCGATATGTTGACGTGAGGGGTCTGCCAAACGTCACGGCTGAGATTGTTTTGTTTGCGATAGCGTTAGCAATAATGCTTCAGGCAAAAGACTTGCAGTCGCTCTTGAAACCCAACAAATACAATTGGGTACTGTTCACGGCTTTCGGAGCAGTTTTGGGGCCAATGCTTCAAGTAGGCGGGGATTTCGAGGGTTATCTTCCAGCGTTGTTGGTGGTTCCCAGTCTGTTCTGTTTGATTTTGTTCGTGTGCTCGATAATTATTGGACTGCGGCATGGGCGTGGCTGAGCGCTGCAATAGTGCTCTGCCTTGTTCTATCCGAAAAAGGACAAGTGTAGCAAGCTATTTTCAGTACCTTGTGGCTGAGTGTTTATTAACCCTCAGCTTATTATTTTTGGAACGCCAACCTTGTTCCTCACAGGTAAAGAAGGGGAGTTGCGCTTCAAATGCCTATTCGCCAACCCATCGTGTGCGTTCTCGGTCACGTAGACAGCGGCAAGACTCTGCTTTTGGACAAAATCCGCAAGACAACAGTGGGCGCAAGAGAAGTAGGCGGCATAACCCAGCACATCG
>CAYGVV010000218.1:0-3409 GCA_964353395.1 uncultured Candidatus Bathyarchaeia archaeon
AGCCGCTCTACTGGGCTGAGCTATCGAGGCACAGCACTAGACCATTTCACACATCACATAAAAACTTACGCAAATAAAAGTTGCTGTTTAGCAGTGCGGAAAGGTTAAGTTAGCATCAGCCTTTCAAGTTCGTGTTCTCTGCCCACGAGAACTGGCTCAGCAAGAACTCCCGTTTTCAACTTCGACACCACCGGCAACCGTTTCCATGCAGAAACGCCCTGATTCCTACAGTCTTTCATATATAGCCGCAAGCGCTGAAAAGGTTTTTGATTAATCATCCAAGCCTGAGCAAAACAAAGAAAACAAAGAAACAAACACCATCCAACACAAATTCAAAACAGCCAATTCCTGCTTTATATAAGGCGGCTATAGTCTGCTCCGAGCATTAGAGCACACACCTAGCACTGCAAGCAACTGAGAGCAACCACAAGCAACCAGCAACAACCAAATTGCACAAGCACAAGTTCCGCCGCACACAACAGTCATTACTGTTTGCTTGCGAGATTTGGGATAGATTTGGGAATGTTCCACAAACCATAAAAACTGGACCCACACGACTAGTATGGATGATGGGTCATGAACAAGAAAATAGTTGCTGCAGCGTTCTTTCTATCGCTCTTATGCTTCATGATTATTGGAAGCGCATCAGCCCAAACTCTGGTTGGCGTCCATCAGGGCAACATGTTCAAGTACAGTCTCGTCGTTAACTGGAGCTCCACTAACCCAAACGACACCGTTCCCGCTGACTTGTATCTTCAAAACCGGACAGAATATTACCAAGTCAACGTGCAAACAGTCACCAGTACAACAGTCTGGATTGAAGCAATCACGCATTACTCCGAAGAATATGAAATCAACAGCCCCGAATACGTTGACGTAAACACAGGAGACGGCAACTGCACATTTGTTTACGCGGCTAACCTCGCCCAAGGAAACTTTCTTTTTCCGGGAAGCACAAGTTTGCCATGGGTAGTAAACGAAACCGTGCCCCGCTACTATCAAGACAGCGGATTCAGGCAAACAAACCACATATCAGTAAACCGGACAGACATCGAAGGCCAAACCTACAGCCTCATGAACCTTTACTTTGACCAAGTAACAGGAATGGTTGTCGAATCCTTCTATACATACGTCAACACCGCTACCCCACGGCAGACAGTTACCCAGCATCTCCAACTCATAGAAACTAATGTTTGGGCATTTTCTCCCTCGCCTTCGCCTTCCTTACCGCCTTTCTCATCATCTTCGCCTTCAACTTCAGAATCACCCACACCCACCCAAGAAGGCACAACGCCTTCGCCCACTCCAAACGGAGGCTCACTTGACACATTTGCTCTACTCATCATAGTGCTGGTCCTCGTAGTGGTCATAGTAATTATTATTGCAGTTTTAGTAACGAGAAGAGGAGGCAAAAAAAGCCAAAAGCAGCCCTCAACCCAAGCGCCATCTGCGCCAGCGACTGCTGCCGCTCAAACGAAACTCATCTGCCGCAAATGCGGCCAAGAGAACCCTAAAGGTTCGGAGTTCTGCAACAAATGCGGCGCTAAACTGCCAGATTAACCAGCCAAAATCAGCTTAGCATTCTTTACTATTAGGATCCAAATTTGATGGCGCTGGCTTCTGCTGCTCTCAGAGACCTACCCCCTCCCTTTTATATAGATTAAAATGTGGGTTGAACTTTTTGGAGCATGCTTGAGAAAAGGCTTGGTGCGGTCGCCGGGATTTGAACCCGGGTCGTCAACGTGGCAGGCTGATGTCCTAAACCAGGCTAGACTACGACCGCTTTTCCATACTTTCGGTTGGTACACAACCCTGCGGATATTATTTAAGTTTTTTGAAAAGGCTAACGCCATCCCGAAGAAACTCGTATTCTCCGACGTGGAACAGGTGGCTTTTGCAGTGGCAGTCTGAGCAGCCGAAACCGACTATGGCTTCGCCTCTTTTGCTGATTTCGCAGGCGACAAGGCATTCTTCCGCTTTACTCCCCTGCCTGTACAGCACTTCCACGACTTTGGCAGCGTCACCGTCCAGCAGGTAGTCAACATGCCAAAACTTGCGCTTTTCTCTTCTGAGATGCCGCTTCACTCGCTGCTCCAGATTGTTCTGGGCAGAGCCAACGTAAGCGTACAAACCCTTCTTGAAAGTTAATTCACCCAAAGCACCCACGTTCACGCCAATATCCTCGCCTACTTGGATAATTAAGACATAAACGCCCTTCAAAGCGCTCAATTGCCCTTTTTCCTTCCGCATAGTCCTCACCAATACCCGCGTAGAGCTTAGAGCATCTGTTTCAGTGCGTCTTCAAGTTCTTCAAAACGCTTCACCACTACGTCTGAGTGCACCACAATCCACGGGCTCAGGCAATCCATGTCGGAGACTACTATGACTTTTTTGCCTTTCCGTTTGGCGTAGAACAGCTCCATGCAGGCTCCAGCTGAAAGCTTCGGCAAATAAACAATCATCACATCGCATCTTTCAGTGTCCTCCAAGTCCCGCTTAATAAAGTCGGAGACTGGCACTTTTTTCCACCAGCACGGCTCGTCTTTTCGGTAAATCACTTTTTCCCTATGCCACGGGTCAATCACCTCGTAGCCCAACTGAGCGCAGATTTTGCTGATGACCTCGCGGTATCCTTGCTCGGTTTCCATGCCTTGAATGGGCCCAGAAATGAACGCTTTCTTCTTCATGCTGACCAAAGCCTAAGTTCACTGGAGATTTAACGGTTTCCTTTTGGCGGCAGTCCAGATCCTGATGATTGAGTTTGAAACGTTTTGATGCCATTTACTGTGAGCATAGCTGATTCTTACAGCGAACAGTCTGCTTAATGTGCTGTCAAGGAAGAATTGCCTGATCACCTTTAGCTTGCGTTTTTTATTAAATGTTCGCGAATTACCTCTTAGTATTTGATGCTCAGGTACATCAGCACAGACAACGCAGCAAGCTCAAACACATCTGGCAACAGCACAAACCAAAGCTGGAACGGACTCACTCCGAAAAGTCCAAAGCCAAACGTTCCCCCTACGAAAGGACTTGAGGCTATGTCTTTCATGAGGAAAACTGTAGTGAAGATGAGCAGCCCGATGGTAAATTCGGATTTTGTCTTCAAGAAGATGCTAAGGTACGTTATCACAAGAACCAATAGAAGCGCTATGTTTATTGTTGAAACTACCGTTCTGGAAACCAAATACAACTCGATGTCCGCAGGGCTAACCTGTTGCTGCTGCGGTCTAAAAGGGAAGTTCTGAGGCTGACGCTGACTAGACTCGTAAGCAGCTAGAAACGCTGCAAAAACGGCTAACACTAACAAAGCCGATATAAGTATCAGGATTTTCGAGTTTCTGTTCATATGATGTTCCATTGGGTGTCTCTTCCTTTTCTACTTTTTCCAGATTTTCTTCAGAATCTCCTC
>CAYGVV010000219.1:0-3383 GCA_964353395.1 uncultured Candidatus Bathyarchaeia archaeon
GAGTCGAGGCACTTATAGGGTATCAAACCACAACTACAGTTCCCACCCCATGGGGACCAGGTTATACGTATGAGTTCACTGGTGAATCAAGCGGTTGGAGCAGCATAAAAACCATAACCATACCTGATACTTCGGCTTCTGCATCTCCAACTCCAAGCCAATCGCCAAGTTCAGCCCCCAGTTCAAGCCCAACAACATCAAGTTCGCCAACACAGCAACCAACATCAGAGCCTACTCAATCAGCAAACCCAACTACAGCTCCAACTTCAAGTGGCATAGACCCCCTTCCGTATATCCTCGCCATAGTTGCTCTTGTAATAGTAGCTATTACCTTTCTAGGCTTAACGATTTATTTTAGGAAACAAAGGAACAAGAAAACAGCAAACTAGAGCAAAGTTTTCTCCACCCTCGCTGCAGTCTCCCCATGTGTTCCCGCTAAAGTACTGCACATCTGCTTGTCAAAACCAACACAACCAGTACACACAGCAAAAACAAACCAGAAAACAACACTCAACCCAAAACACAAAACCTGAGAAAAAGTTGTGCTAAGCAACCACCCACAACTACACAAACAAAAACGACATTGTTAGGTTGTGGGGTTTGGAGATTATTGAAAGGAGGAAGAAGGGAGAGGGTACAGAAAATGAGTTTTCTCCAAACCTATCCACCCAACTTGGTTTCTTTGTTTTTTCCCTCCATTGTTACAGGGCTTTGAAAGCCTCGAACCACCTGTTATAAAGCGATAGCATATCCAACGAAACGCTTGGTTTCCTCTCTTCGAATATCTGCCGGAAATCAACCATCGTCAAAGCCCGTGGTTTTGCTTCCCTGTCCATGGCTTTGCCGGATTCAAAGAACTCGCCTATGAGTGACAGCTGTGCAGATTGACAGACATCTCTTATGTCGCTTCCTGAAAAGCCCTCACTGAGCCGAGCCAATTCATGCAAATCCACATCCTGCGTAATCTGCAGAGTGCTCATGTAAAGCTTCAGCATCATCAACCGCGTGTGATGATCAGGAAGAGGCACAAGAATTCTCTTCTGGAACCGGCGAATGAAAGCCCAATCCAAATCCCACGGCTTGTTGGTGGCGCCAATCACGTAAACGTGAAAGCTCTTGCCCTTGTCCATTATGCCATCCATCTCTTTCAAGAACTGGTTGCGCACACGAATTTCGCCGCCCACCTCGTTCGAGTGCTGTCCCATCAACGAGTCCAACTCGTCCACAAACACTATCGCAGGTTTGCCCTCAATCGAAGATTTCCGAGCGGAACCGAAAAGCTTAGCCACGTTCTGCTCAGCCTCACCCAGCCACTTAGACATAATCGAAGCAGCATCAATAGAATAAAAGTGGGCATCTATCTCTGTGGCAACCGCGGCAGCCAACAAGGTTTTTCCGCAGCCAGGAGGACCGAAAAGCAAAATGCCTCTAGGCCAACCTAGCGGGAACAAATCAGGCCTTTGAACAGGATAAACTATGGCTTCTTTCACCGCTTTCTTAGCTGGATCCAAGCCCACAACTTCTTCCCATTTTACCTGAGGCTTTTCGGTAACCACAAGTTCTTCAGCGCCTTTTCCGCCCTCAGGCGTAGCTTTTTCGATATTTTGCTCCGCATCCTTCTCCAACTCCATTCGCACGTCAGCAGGCGAAACGGAACCCTGCAAAGCTTTGATTCGCTCTTGGTAAGCAATTGCCCTTTGCACATAAACCCTGTTCAAACCGTACTCAGGGTAAAGCTGAACCAGCTGCAGTAGGCTCTCAATTGCTTTCTGATACAAAGTAATTGCTCTGCCCTTTTGTCCCGCCTTATCCAGTCGCACAGCATCTAACGCGTGAGCTGTTGCTGCTTTCTCTAGTTCCTGTGAAGCGCTCATAGTCATCCCCTCTATTTCATTCAGGCGATTTTAACTCGATTTTTATTCTTCCCTTATTGCCCAAGCTTTCAAGAGCTTTCTCAATTTCGTTGCTTGACGTTTTCAAGTCACTTGAACAACGCGTAAGGTCAATTTCACCATTACTCTTCCGCACATACTCCAGAAGCATATCCTCAATCGAGGGCTTCTCAACCGTCAAAGAGATTTCTTTGATTTCAGATTTCTTGTAAGAAAACACCGTTTGAGAAGAATCTCTTCCAGCTTCCTCTGCCGACCTGCGTCCCACTACCTGCGAACTTGTCGCTGACAACGCAACGAGTTCTTTCACAGGGTTTCTCTGTTCAACTTTGGGCGCTGTCGCCGGTGGCTCCGGAAGAGTCTCAGTGAGTTTCTGTTCAAGGAACGTTGAAACTTCCTTCAGTATTTCTTCGCCACCAGCCGTCTTCCTGTCGACATGTATCAACGACTCAGCGTCCGAGTGAATCTTGGTGGCGTATAACGTTTCACTTATCGTGCTATTAACATTGTTAAGCTCAGCAGAGACATCGGGCAAAACCTGGAAAAGCTCTTGGGAAACACCCTGCAGAAGTCTCAAAGCAGGCTTCAAGTCAACAACTATCTCGCTCAGTTCCTTTATCGTCTCAAGCCGGAGAACCACGCGCTCAATGGCTAACTGCACGTTGTAAAGAAACTTGAGGAGTTTTCGAACCTCGGCAATTTCGTTAGCGCAAACCGCAGCGCGTTCCTTGTTGTTCTTCTTTAACGCACCCATGCAGGTTTCAAAAAGTATCCGGTCGCGCTCTTTCAGTCTGTAACTTGCTTGCTCCAGCTTGTTCTGCTGAACCTTAAGCGTATAAATCGACTTTGTTGCAACTTCACGTAGAGGTGGAGGGGTTGAGTGGGTTATGCCTTTGATGTGTTATCCCTCCCCGCTGCTACGTCACTCGTTTTTTGGCTATATTCCAGCCTTTCCGACTTCTTTCACGTAAACTACAACAGGGGGTTCTGGGAGTTCAGTGGCTTCTGCAACTGGCTCCATGAAGACTTTGGTTTTGTGCTCAGGTATTGAAACGTCGCCGAGCAGTATGTTTGAGAGCCTGCTCTTTGTGACCTCCAGATCGCTCTTTTCAGCATTGGTGCGTTTGAGGTTTTCTTGAAGCTGCGCAAAAGAGGACTTGTAGACTTCTTCGTTGATTTTTCCTATTTCGTGCTCTAATTCCAAGTGAAGAACGCTGTAGCTTAGAGTTGTTAGTTCCTCTTCGCAGCGCGTAATTCCCTGCATTGTTTCGTCTTGAAGAATTTGCGCCTCTTTCTTAAGCTGGCTAAGAACAGTCGTGAAACTGTTGTGAAGTTCCTTGAAGAGATCCTGAGAGATTTTCTTTTTTTCAGCGAGATCCTTTAGGGCTTGATCCTTGCGCCATATGAATGGGATCTGATCGCAGAAGATTGCGGCTTTGGACTTGATTTTGGAGATGAATGTGACTTCAGCGCCATTGAATATGATGTATT
>CAYGVV010000220.1:0-3377 GCA_964353395.1 uncultured Candidatus Bathyarchaeia archaeon
AAATAGAACTCACGCACTCCAACTAGCTCAGGGTAATTGAGGATTAGCACTGAAATGCGCGCGCTAGGGGGCTTTTTCATCCGTCTCATCTCAAATGCATTCGAGTCTTTTTGTCTGCACTTACGTTCATAAATGCTTAACACTTTCTGTCTTTGTTCTTGCCGTTTCCGATTCTCATATACCGCGCGCTACCGGATAATCATTGGGGAAAGAAGAATGTGCCACGTTCTCTTAGCGCGCGCGAATGAGCAGTGGCTTGAAATTGCTATTTGGTGGATTGGCAGAAGCTACCGAGGACATTATTCCTCTATTCGTTTACATCTGCCCGAAATGTGGCAGGGTAGAGTTCTACGCAAATGAAAAGACAAGACAGCGTCTAGCTGAGAAACATCCTCAGAATGTACCTGAATCTGAATTTGCCAGAGCCCTAAGAGGGGAAGAGAAAAGGATAAGACTTTACCCCCAAACCCAAACAACTAGTTAGCTTTGGTTTGGGATTAATATTAAATGCAAATTGAACCATACAATAGTTCGGAGTGTCCTTGTATGCCTACCTTCATGGTGATTGCTAGGCATTCTCCCGAAAACTGTGATTGGTTCAACGAGAAATCGAGAAAAACGACTTTAGAGTTTGCGGGCAAATTAGATAAACTGTTGAAGAAACATGGACTCAAGATGCTTGGAGCTTGGAACACGGAACCAGCAGGACATCACGCCTTCGTGGTTTTTGAAGCTCCCAGTCTGGAAGCTTTCCAAAAATTCAACATGGAGCCAGAAGTTCTGGCAACTAATGCATACCGCACCTTTGAGACTCATACAGTAATGAGCATGGAAGAAGAAGCGAAACTGCGAAAAACTAGGGAGCCTTCTGCCTGAACAAAATCCTTAGACTCCCTCTTTTTTTTTCTCTCTGGTTCTATAGCGCGTGCTTTGCAAAGACCGACTTGGAACAGGGACTGGCTTGGACAGATTCCACGGCAGACACAATCACAATTTAGCGAGGTGCAACTGACCCGTACTGGAACTTCGTCCGAGTGCGCATCTGGAAACCCAAAACACCATAACCCAACTTCCTTTTTTTATTTTCACTTGGATTCAATCGTCTAGAACTCTTTTCCACAAGTCACATAAGCAAACCAAACGTACGGATAGAGTGTTCTTCAGGGAGAAAGGGAGGTGATATGATGAAATTTAGAAGAGACTTGATTATCGTTGCTTTGACTACTTTCTGTTTGACGGCAACTCTTTTCATGATTGTTCCAACGCGATCCGCAGACGATACCAATTGGGATCCTTGGGCAGACATAAGAGAAGACGGAATAGTGGACATCTATGACGCGATTATGTTGTCGAATGCTTTCGGCTCGTCAGGAACCACACCGAGGAATGTGAATGTGATGAATTGGCCCGCCTCTACTCAAGAAACAGTGTTCTATCAACAGAGCACGGGTGGATATAGCAATCTGTACAATGCGTCGGGGTTCGGCCATGTGCACGTACTGTGGGATGTGTCAGGTTTGGCTGGCTCTGAAAATGTTACGATTAGAGGTTTTTCTGAAATACATGATCCAGATGGCTCAGGCTACTATACGACCCACTTCATAATCGTTGTCGCGACCGTCGACAACATAGAAGGTTCATCAAGCTTTCCAGTGCCTGGGGAATTTTTCGGTTTCCATCTGGTTTTCGCAGTAGGAACTGCAGCGTCTGTCAATTTGGCCTATTACTTGACCTACGCATAGAAGACAGCTATTCCCCGCCTTTTTCTTTCTTCATTTTAACCTGCCTCTCTCCCAGTTACGAAGAGGTCGTTTCTGGACAGGTCTTTTAACCGTTTTCAAGCTCACCCATGATTGTGGGCTTGACGCGTTGTGCTGTCCGAAACAGAACTCGGAACATGGTATTTAGATAATCGTCTCGCCATTCCGCATTTTTGGAACCTCAGCAGAAAGCACTTCCGAGTTTCGTTGTATGATGGCCGATTTGTCAAGCTCAACCACTTTGAAAACCGTCTAACGGCTAGGGATTTGCGTTTTTACTGTTGGAAACTCAAGCCCATGCACGTTTACTTCAGTGTTTTGAACTGGCTTTTTCCTGAACGAGTTGGAAAGAAGTATAAGGCTCAATACTGTGTTCCAGTGAACGGAGAATACGTTATTGATGTTGATTCTTACCTAGTTGCTTTCAGACATGAACACAAGGTTGATGATCACTGGTTTGTCTGCGAACAATGCCTAGACATGAGCAAACGCTTGACCTTGCATCTCTGCGAAGCCATAAAACAGTACTACTCGAAGCTGGCAGTTGTCTTCAGTGGCTGCCAGGGTTTTCATGTTCATGTCATGGACTTCAACTATTGGGATTGGGTGCCGTACCGCTGGAAAGAGCCGTTGTGGGCTCATCATGCGGCCAGGTTCAAGTTTACTAAATTGTTGCAGAAGCAGACTCATGTTTTTGTTAGGAAACATTTCACGGTTTCAGTTGACCCTATGCGTGTGGTCACGGTTCCCAACACACTTAACGGGAAGACTGGCTTGATCTGCCGATTTATTGGAACGCCCAAAGACCTAGAACTCCTCACCATTCCTGAACTACTCGATATGTCGAAGGCGTTTCCAGCTCCCAGTTACCCTGAGACTCTGGAGGGTTCTCTTTCAAAAGAGGACTGTAATGGGTCGATGAAATCATGCGCTAAGAACTCTGCGGAGGCAACACAGTGAGGGTAACCACGATGACACCTCCGCATGCTAATATTGAAGACACCAACATCGAAGATGTACTTTGTTCAAAGACTACCTTGAAGATTTTGAAAGTTTTGATGCAGTCAGAGATGCTCACTGTTTCCGAGATAGCGAAAGAGATTGGTGTCAATTTTGCGTCAGCCAGAACGCACTTAGAGACTTTGGAAAACATTAGCATTTGGAGGAGACAAATGTCAAAGAGAATAGTTCTCGGAATCACGCTGACTCTTCTATTGGTGAGCATGTTCGGCTTGGCGCTCAACATTCAACCAGCTAGAGCAACCGGAACAGTCTACATTAGGGCTGATGGAAGCATAGACCCGCCCGATGCACCGATTTCAACCGTTGACAATGTTACTTACACTTTGACTGGCAACATCACCTCACCTGATGGTAGTGGAATTGTCATCGAGAGAAACAATGTAACGTTGGATGGGTCTGGCTACACGATACAAGGCACAAAGGTTTACTACGCAAGGGGAATACTGTTGGCAGCTGTGAGCAATGTAACGGTCAAGAACGTGAAAATCACCACGTTCTATACCGGCATCGAGACATATGGGTCTTCAAGGAACAGTATTCGCGCGCGCTAACCAATTTTCGACATTGCTGGAAACTTCACTGAACAACCGTTAT
>CAYGVV010000221.1:0-3312 GCA_964353395.1 uncultured Candidatus Bathyarchaeia archaeon
CGAACTCTATATTCAAGCACAATCGCCTTAAGCACCGTTGCTTGGTCGGTTGTTTCCTCTTCAATTTTCTATTTATAGTTTCTTTATATAAGGGGGCTATAGTCTTTTCCGAGCAACAGAGTAATCTTCTCAAACATGAAACCTTATTCTGCATTCAGATAGATGCCTAGCATAATAGACAAACGCACAGACAACAGCTAACAGCAACCAAAAATACCCAATTTACAAAACCAACCGACATTCTCAAATAACCAAAACCAAAGATTCAGAAAACAAAACAAAAAAGAAAAGGATGGAAGTTAAGGGCTAAAAGAGAAAAAACGCAGTTTAGCATTATGTTCTTGTTTTGTCGTTTGCAGCGCCAGTAGGCATTCCCGGTGGCAAGTCTGGAAAGTTCGCGCTCACTTTCTGCTCCGCAACAACTGCCGCTTCAGAGAGTATCTTTGATGCGTCTTCGTTGACTGTGTTAAAGTTCAGAGACATTCCAGAGCCTGATCCTGCTTCAAACATTAAGCCACTCAGCATGTTGCCGATGTCGCTGAGCTCGTTCTCTGCTTCAGGCAGCACGCCGCACAATCCTACGTTGACCGAGCGCAAGACACCTATGCATGGTCCTAGCGTCGTGACTAGGTCTCCGAATTCGGTGACGGTTCTCATTCTCAGCACCACTTGGTCAAGTGCAAGGCTTGCGTTCATGACGAGCTTTTCCATTTTGCGGACTTCCGCCAACTCGTTAGCGTAGATGTTTGCGTGAGCTGTGTCGTGTTTTGTGTAGGCGTCAACGATTTTGGCGAAGAGTGATCTGTCTTTTTGGCCGAACCTTTCGGATGCTTGATTGAGTTTGGTGATTTGCAGTTCGAGTTTTCTAATGGCGTAGTCTAGGCGTGGCTTCAATGGTTGTTGTGGTTGCACTGTTCCGCGGACGTTTTCGATGAATGTTGTTCCTTCTCTTTTGCTTTCCCATTTTTTGGCAAAACGTTCAGACATGTTAACATCCTCTTAGCTGTTGATTCAGCGGCTAACGTACTTATGCATTGTTAACACGCTTGAATCATGCAGGTATATACGTGGGGTTCACCGTTACATTTGAAGGTGCAACTAACAACTAAACATGGCATCAGCTGCATGGGGCAATAGACAAAAAAGTGGAGAATGCGATGTTCTGCCCAAGCAATTTGTTTTCCGGTGTGTACTCTGTTGCGATTTTTCTTCTATACCCCCTATCGCTGGAAATGGTTTGTGTTTTGGTTTGGTTTTTTAAATTGGTTTGTGTTTTGGGTTTTTTCCGCGGCTTTAAAAGGCACAGAAAGGCGCGGAAAGGTCTGGATTGGTCAGTTTTGGCAGATTCTGGTTCCGAAGATTCCAGCTCTGTTGCTCGGAGCAGACTATAGCCCCCTTATATTAAGTATAAAGGGGTACTTTGAATTGAGCGACGCGGAATCTCAATTGGTGCTAGTTCCTTGTATCACTTGAAGGCTCCGAAAACGTAAGCCAGCAAGCCCGTGATGAACAACAGTAGCACGGCGCTCTTGATTTTTCGCGCCCTCTCACGCGAACGGTCCATAAGAAGCAAGACCGAGCAAGCGGCAAGTCCAACATCCGTTGCCAGAACAAACGGGATAAACCAAACAGAAACCAAGCCCAGAACCCACGGAATCGGCGTCAACGCCACAGCAGAAACGTAAAACACCGTAGCGGCAACGGCGGCGTTTCTCTCCCCGTAACGCACAGCCAAAGTCTTCACACCTTGAACGCTGTCCCCTTGAACGTCAACGATGCCTTTCGTGATTTCTCTGCCCGTGTTGGAAAGAAAAGCCATCAAAGCGAAGAAAACCACGTTCAACCCAACCGTGCCCACAACCGTTACGCTGCCATAAATGAACGGAATAGCCACGCACGCGCTGACCAGAAAGTTCCCAGGCAACCCAGTGCGTTTTCCCACCGTAAGATAAGTCGCCACGATAACCCAGGAAATCACCGCCACGACAAGACACAGAAGGCTCACGAGAAACGCGAAGACGAAACCAATCCCCAAAAGAACCGCGACAAACGCCAATGCCTCCCGAGCCTTCACCAAACCGCTTGGAATGGGACGCGCAGGTTCGTTAATTGCATCTATAGCCCTGTCATAGTAGTCGTTGAGGGTCATGGCTGCCGCGCACAGCGTGAAACCCGTGAAGAAGCCGTAGATAATCCAGAGCCAATGGGCGACTACAAGCTGCGGTTCTACGAGAACGGCGCCTACGAGGACTGCGAAGCCCATCATCACACAGTTCAGCGGTCGCATCAGCCGCACAAATCCGCCTGCCTTGCTCATACCCCTCAAACCTTGCGCCTGTACATCTTAAGTTTAAAGGTACAAGCTATAAAGATTCACCATAAAAACAGAAACCTTTCAGCGAAGAATTGCCCTTTAGCAAGAAAGCACAGAGCACAAAGCCGCGTATTGAAGACCATACTTGAGAAAAGATAACCTGCTGCTTAACTATCCTGCATTCTTGTGGGCAGCAAATTTTTTTAAGACTGCAAAGTATGATATTATGCGGAAAATGTTCATGGAAAAAACCAATACCGCAGAAGCGATGAACAAAAGCAAACGGCATCGCATCACAAAAATACTCTTAGTAACAGCAGGGACAATTTGTCTCGCGCTGGGAGCAATCGGCGTAGTTGTGCCAATATTGCCCACCACACCGTTCCTTTTACTCGCCGCAGCCTGCTACTGCAGAAGCTCCGAACGACTGTACCGATGGCTACTAAACAACAGGTTGTTCGGTGAGTACATAAGAAACTACCGAGAAGGCAAGGGCATTCCATTAAAAACCAAGATTGCCGCGGTAACCGTACTGTGGATTGCAATAGTTTATTCCGCTTTTTTTGTAGTAGACATTATAGAAGTGCAGCTGGTCCTTTTAGTTGTGGCAATTGCCGTCAGCATACATATCATGCGGCTGCCAACCTTCAAGAAAACATGATTTTGTCGAAAAAAAGCTTGTCTAAATAAAAACCTTTACACGCGTATATTGGAAAGTTTAATACGTTGCAGATTGAATAATGATGTTAAACTTTATGGGTGAACTCTTTTGAGCGATAACTACGCCCCTCTAGTTGGCGACAACTACGCACCAGAAAGAATACGAGTCATAATCCCAGTAGGCGGAAAAGCAACACGCCTTCTTCCCCTTACCGCGGAAACCAGCAAAGCCTGCCTCAGAATGCTTAACAGGCCACTGGTGGAATTCTCCCTGTTATCGCTTGCCAACCAAGGCATACGCCACTTCATCTTCGGCGTCAAAGGCTACACCAACTACC
>CAYGVV010000222.1:0-3302 GCA_964353395.1 uncultured Candidatus Bathyarchaeia archaeon
ACTAAGCTTTGGTGACTAGCTGCTCGGAAAAGACTATAGCCCCCTTATTTAAAGGAACTATTTATAGGCTGGAGATGCCGAGCTTGACTACTTTCTTCTTCTCAGCATAACCGCAACTGCGGCTACTATCACAACCGCTGTCCCTGCTGTGACATAAACGAATTCCATCGGCAAAGCTGCTGACTGAGGCGCTGGCTTTGGAGAGGGCTGTTCTGAAGCTGAATAAGATAGAGTGGACAAAAGTGAAGTCGATGGTGAAAGCGAAGGAGTTGGAGATGTGCTTGGGGAAGGCGACGGTGAAGGCGAACTGAGTTTGTCATACCCGATGGGTGTGTATTGCTCGTTTGTTGAAAGAGAATCCATAGCTTGCCCGCCCCCGATAACGTACCACTTATATAGTTGCGCGTAAGTCCCTTTTAGCTCTCCCTGAAGAACAAATTGTTCTTCTAAAAGAACAGCAAAATTTCTTCTACGACGTAGTGAATTCTGGCGTGCGCGTCTGGGAGTTCGTTCCGCACCATGGACACCTGAATTTTTCCTTCCCCCATTTCACCGATGAATAGACGAGTTGCTGAAGACTTTAAAGTTGTGTGAGTGTGCCGTAGCTACAACAATGGTTCTTTGTAACTTCACCGCGGAGCCTGTTGCGCCTTAGAGTCTAGAAAAGAGAGGAAAGGAGAACCGTACACTATGCTTTTTCTTCGACAACAATCATCGTAAGCGTGGATCGTACCTTGTCAAGTCTGCGAATGCGCCAAGTCACTATTTCTTTCAACCGGTCCATGGTATCTGCCTTGACTCGTGCAACGATGTCGTAGACTCCGTAAACTGCGGAGGCTTCATCTACGCCCTCAACTTTTTTTAACTCTTTCAACACGTCGGTCTCGGAACCAATTTCTGTGTTTATCAACACAAATGCTGTAGGCATGTTACACTCCCAACTTAATCTGTCTCTTCATCATTAAAATATTTTTCTTATGTCTACGACTTTGCAGATGCCTTTTTCCGTCTGTTTCGATATGTGAGACCAGATTTTTTGTTGACGGAATTCGGCAATATACATTTATTGGATAGAACAGTTGCCTGTAGACAACAAAACCCTTAAAGGTAACAGATATTCCAGTCGTATTAACCTGTACCACCAGCAAGTGGATAAGCATGACTTCTAAAAAAGAAAAAGCAAAGACAACGCCTAAAAATACGCAGAAAATCAAGGTAACCAAAAATGGACCTTACTTAGTTTATGCCAAAATTCCCATATTAAACCAAGTAATTTTCACTGACCCAGAAGGAACTCCCACAGAATGGCACGTCCGAGCGAAGCACCCACCACAAGAAACTTGTGCACTCTGCCGCTGCGGGCAATCAAAAAACAAGCCATTCTGCGATGGAACACATGCAAAAATCAGCTTCGACGGCACCGAAACCGCAAGCCAAGAATCCTATCTGGATAAACCTGAAGAAATCGATGGACCAACTCTAAAACTGACTGACGTTAAAGACCTGTGTGCTTCCGCCCGCTTCTGCCATCGCGCTGGAGGAATCTGGAACCTTATCCCGCAATCACGGAATTCGGAGGCAAAACGAATAGCATGCGAAGAAGCCTGCGACTGCCCCTCAGGTCGCTTAACAGTTCAGGATAAAAGAGCTAAAAGAACGGTTGAGCCAGTTTTTGAAAAGTCCATAGGCCTAATTGAAGACCCCGCTATGGGTGTAGACGGGCCAATTTGGGTTCGCGGAGGCATACCTGTTGAATCAGCTGATGGCAAAACCTACAGGATTCGCAACCGCGTGACTCTTTGCCGCTGCGGCAAGTCACTCAATAAGCCTTTCTGTGACAGCAGCCACTTCCCAGATGAGTATCAGGAAAAGGAAGGATGAATATAGGCAAGAATAATGTTGAACTTGACGAAGTACTGAAAACTAAGAACCGAGTTTTCGTTCTCTTCTACGCCTCTTGGTGTCCCTTCTCCAGAAAGTTCCTGCCCATATACGAAAAATGCACAGTGAAAAGCCCGAACCCTTGCCTCCGCGTAATGGTAGATGACAAGGTAGACCTCTGCATAAAATACTCCATAGAAGTCTTCCCAACCGTGCTTCTCTTTGAAAACGGCAAGGTCACAGAGCGGCTGGATGGGGAACCAGGCGCTGGACTAAGCGAAAAGCAACTGAAGAAACTGCTTGACGCCCGCTGACATGCTAAGAAAACCTAGAAAAAAGGGTCGAAGGACCTCAGTCCAACGTGTTACTCAAGTATTTGCGCTCGTTTAAGGGCATACCAAGCGATGAACAGGAACACGAAAATGTACGCCAACGCCACACCAAACGACCTCAAAGCCACCACTGAAATGGGTTCAGTGTAGAGAACTGATTGGTAGGGTATTGTGGTCTGCCCCGCTTGTATTGCCTGCAGGTCTATTTTGCTGAAGGAAACGTTGGCTGAAGGGTAAAGTATCCAGTTTATCAGGTTGACGCCGATGTTATCCGTTCCAGTTCCTATAGACTTCGACCCGATGCCTAAATTGAGCATAGCATTACCGCCGCTTCCCGCTCCGCTTCCCGGTATATAGTTCATATACGCTGAAGGCCCAGCAAAGACCGAAACAATCGGTATAGCTATGAACAATGCCATGAAAACGCCAAAGCCGACGAGAGCGGCAATCATCGTATTTTTGGAAAGTGCTCCCATCGCTAAGATTAAGGCAACCCAGATGAAGGTGCTGATTACGTCTCCCAATAGCGCAAACGGCACCAGTTGAAGGCTATTTTGAGGACCATAAATGAGGATTCCGCCGACTATTGAGTAAATATAAAGTATCGTGTAGGCCACCAGTATAATGATGAATGCCGCGAAGAGTTTGCCGAGGAAAACCATGGTCCTAGAAACAGGTTTCGTAAGCAGCGGGACTATGGTGCCGCTTTCGAACTCGCTTGAAATGCTGTTCATGGCTGTTGCGAGTGCGAAAAGGAAGAATCCAAAACTGCTCATGCTGACACCAATGACATAGTTAGGGTCCGCTCCTATCGGTGTGCTGCTGAGAACAACGGGAAGCACCAAGCCTAAAGTGGCGAATACAAAAGCGATTATGACGATGCCGATGAACTTTTTCTTCCGGATGTTCCAAAGCATCTCGTATCGTACAACTGCCCAGAAACGGCTAAGCCAACTGGGACGCGTTCTCAAAGCGCTATGTGTGGTCGTGGTCATTGTGCTTTGCCTCCCTTATCCTTACTGATTAATTGCATAAAGACGTCTTCGAGGTTTGACCCTTTCATGCTCATGCCCACGATGACTCCTCCAG
>CAYGVV010000223.1:0-3300 GCA_964353395.1 uncultured Candidatus Bathyarchaeia archaeon
TCTCGTACCATTTGCTGATGTAGCGACTGCAGCCTCTCCAGCCAAGCATCGGGTTTTCTTCTACAATTTCGTATTTGTCGCCGCCTTTCAAATCCCTGTACTCGTTAGTCTTGAAGTCGCTGAATCGAACCACAACTGGGCGTGGTTGAATGGCTCTAGCCACTGTGGCAATGCCGTCAGCTAGTTTGTCAATGAGCTTCTGGTTTTGCCCTGTGTCCATCAGGTAAAGGGGATGTTCGCCTATGTAACTGGCGAAAATGAATTCAGTGCGCATCAGGCCAATTCCCTGGAAGGGCAGGTTTTTGTATTCTTCTATTTTTTCAGGTATGGCTAAGTTCATGTATATTTTTGTGGCTGTTACAGGCACTGATTCAGCTGCTTGCACAACCATTGCAGTTGCGGCACCTTGCGTTACCGCGGGTTGTACAGCTTGCGGCAATACACCTTCGTAGACTATGCCGTTTCTAGAGTCAACGGTGTACGCTTTACCCGTTTTCATGACTTGCGTGGCTGTTTCAGTCCCCACAATACAGGGAATGCTTAGCTCACGGCTTACAATTGCCGCGTGAGAAGTAACTCCGCCTTTGTCGGTGACGATGGCGCTGGCGATTTTCATGAAGGGTACGAAGTCGGGGTTAGTCATGTCTGTTACAAGGATATCCCCTTTGTGCATTTCCCTGTTCGCATCCTCAGGGTTCAGAACAACTTTTGCCACGCCTACACCGTAGCCTTTTCTACCCGCTGAGATACCTCTCACGACAACTTCCAAACGTTCTTCAGGCTTCTTTCCTTCAACTGCTTCGGGTACTTCCACAGATTTGGCACTCCATACTGTTTCAGGTCGAGCTTGAACTATGAACATGTTTCCCGGAAAAGGCAGGTCTAGGTCAATTGCCCATTCAATATCCATGGCTTTTCCATAGTGCTGCTCTATTCGTTTGGCGAGCTCCGCAAGCTTAAAGAGTTCCTCGTCGCTCACGCAGGGCACTTTCTGCTCGCTTTCAGGCACATCTAAATGAACTGTCTTTCCCGTCTTTGGATCACGAATGTACTTTATTGTTTTTCTTGAAATTCGTCTCTCTCTTATTGCGGCGGTTTTCTTGTCAACTACGAAGTCGTCAGGGTTGACCACGCCGGAAACGACAGTTTCACCCAAGCCGTAGTTGCCTTCAATCACAATCTCATCAGTGTTTCCAGTCACAGGATTAATCGTGAAAATGACTCCTGCAGCTCGGGAGTTCACCATTTTCTGAACGCCAACGCTTATGAAAACTTTTTCATGCGCGAAGCCTTTCTCGTTACGGTAAAAGATAGCGCGTGGAGTGAACAGGCTGGACCAGCACTTCACAACCTTGTCAAGAAGGTCTTCTTCGCCTTTGATGTTCAGGAAAGTTTCCTGTTGCCCCGCGAACGACGCGTCAGGCAAGTCCTCGGCGGTGGCGCTTGATCTCACGGCTACAAAAGCATCTTGCATGTCGAGCCGCTCGTTCATTTCTTTGTAAGCTACTCTTACTGCATTCTCGATGTCTTTTGGCACAGGGGTCTTTTCGATAAGTTCGCGTATCTTCTTTGAAGCAGTATCGTACTGTCGGGGGTCATTTTTATCCTTGACAGTTTCAGTAATTACTTTGTAAATCTTTTCAGCCAATTGCGTTTCTTCAAGAAATCTTTCATAAGCCTGGGCTGTTACGGCAAAGCCTGGAGGAACAGGCAGGCCTGCGTTAATCATTTCCCCGAGGCTGGCATTCTTGCCGCCCACAAGGGGGATATCAGTTACTCGGAGACTTTCAAACCAACTTACAAGGGCTGTCTTTGGATCACTCACGCCGCGTCCCCCTTGCCCGCGTCATCTTCAGCTTCGACTTTAGGTTCGAGTTTCTCGATGACTATTCTGCAGGGGATGGGAAGTTTTGCCATTCCACGCTTCAGGGATAACTTCGCAGTCTCAATGGCGTTGGCTTTAACCCTTACCGTTATGAGGGTTTGACCGGGTTCTACTCGAGCCGCTGTACCTATGGTTCTGCCGAAAGACCGCCTCATTCCCTGTTGAAGTCGGTCAGCGTGAGCGCCGAAAATCATCTTGTTTTCTCTGAGAATAACATGTGGGTAAGGCAAAACTTGCATTAGATAATCGTTAACGAGTTTGTCCATCAGGACACGGTTAGTTGCCACTCTCGACGCTTCCAATGCGACATGGCGGATTTGGGTTCTTTGCAAGGCGATGAGTCTGGCTTCATAATCAAATGTTCCCTTAACGTCGCCCATTGTGAACTTTACTATTTTTGGCGGGGGGAAACCTTTAACGTATTCTTTGCGCGTATAAGCCTGCCCCTTAACGGGCCCGTAATTGCGTGCCTTCATTCGATAATCCCTTTTTAGGGATACTTTCAAGCTGTATTTAAACGATTTGTAAATCCGCTTAAGGAAAAAACTACGATTTCACTAAGATAACATAAAAACAATATAATGAGTTGAAAGCTTTTGTGGGTATAGCTGTGGTCGCTTGCTCTCGAACCAGGTCTCGAATGGCTCTTCATAGCCATCGTTCTTTTTCGAAGTCACGCGAGTTACTCTTTATGTTTATTAATTTGTTTCATAGAATAGTTCCGAGTTGTATAGGATAGGATAATGATTGAGTGATAAGGCAAGACCTGATTGGGACAGATACTTCCTAGACCTCTGTGAAGCGGTTTCCAGACGCGCCACATGCGACCGTGGGAGAGCCGGTTGTGTCATCGTCAAAGATAAGCGAATCATGACTACGGGTTATGTCGGGGCTCCTGCAGGTTTGCCCCATTGTGATGACGTAGGTCATGATATGCGCAAAATAATTGGCTACGATGACAAGATATCTCAGCATTGCGTGCGCACTCTTCACGCTGAGCAAAACGCAATAATCCAAGCCGCCAGATTCGGCATACCCCTTGAGGGGGCAACGCTTTTCTGCAAGATGACGCCGTGCAGAACTTGCGCGATGATGATAATTAATGCAGGCATCAAGCGCGTGGTTTGCGAAAAGCGTTACCATTCTGATGAAGATACGATTGAAATGTTCAAGCAAGCTGGGGTCGAGCTAACCATAGTGAATGACGAAGTTGAAAAATACGATGAGCAGTAAAAGAGAACGCGCGCTGCCTTGTCCCTAAAATCGATTAATTTATGTCGTGGTAAGGCTACTGCACCATGCAGAAACCCTGCTCTCGGTTTCCTGCGGATTCTTCAGTGCCTTTTTTATTGCAAGTGTACCTACGATATTGCTGTTGGGTAATAGTGCCTTTGTGTTTTCAGCCGCTTTGTCTT
>CAYGVV010000224.1:0-3300 GCA_964353395.1 uncultured Candidatus Bathyarchaeia archaeon
TTTAATTTTTTCAACACTAACATGTGCTGCAACTGAATCATCGATAATGGACCAGATATCTGGTTTGGCTACATTGGCTAGCAGATCACCGCAAAACAGGTCGCCGCTAGCCGTAAGAATGCCTATTGAACCCCGTGAGTGCCCTGGAATGTCAAGAACTTTAGCTTCGAATCCGTATCTAGAGAAATCGTATCCTTCTTCGATGTTTAAGTCGGGTTTAAACCTGTCCGATTTATTTAACCTGAAGAATAACTTGAAAATCATTTGAATTAGAATATTCTGTTTGCTCCGATTCCATAACATATCTCCATGTTCAACCATTCCAAAGTCATCCTTGTGCATAGCTATTTGTGTTCCAAATTTTTTGCGAAAGTAGGCTGCATTACCGCAGTGGTCAAAATCACCATGAGTTAATATAATTAATCTAAGAGTCCCTGGACAACAACCCGTGCTTTCAAGTTCTTTTTCAATCACGTCGCGCTTATTTGTTCGACCTGTGTCAATCAGGATGAAACCGTTGCTAGTTTTGATTAGGTAACAATTGATGGAAACATTCAAAATAAAAGGCGTTGTGATAGACCTTATCTCCACGGTAATTTGAGTCCTCCTGCGTTGTAATCGATTTTATTAAACACGTGTATTTATCACGGTTTAAAGATAATAGAAATCTGCAAATAATGTTTTTGATTGTACTTTGCCTTGATTTGGGTTTGAGGGACTAAATTTTAGTCAAAAAATCAACGTTGCTAATTTCAGAGGAAAATGCAGTCTTGCTATGCTTTCATAAAAGTTTTATCCAACCAACCTTCTTTTTGTGCCAGTTTATCAGGAGGCGAACGCCTGCGTCACTTGCAAGTTCTACCTATTTATAAGGGAGGGGGTAGGCGCTTCAGAGCAGTAGACCACAGAAAACAGACCAGCCAAAAACCAATCTTCTATACATATAAACTATTTAAAAGGGGGCTATAGACTGCTCCAAGCACTAGACCAGAGCTAACCCGCAGTTTTCCGTTTCAATTTTCCTCCGCAAACCACATGAAACTCGAACCCATCACCATGGTGTTGACCGTAATTATTAATAAGCCAGAACAACAACCAAGATACCTCACCAGCAGAAGGAACAACGAATGGCGAACACCCAGGGCACAAAAATCGTGTTGACAGCCTCAGCCACCGAAATGAGCGAATTCGGCAACAGCCAATTCCTCGCCTTCGTAGGCGCATTCGCAAGCGGACCTTTCCCGAAGTGGCTGCTGAGAAAACTGCTTTACCCACCAGTGGAACGCACTGCTGATGGCAGAGCCAAAGTTGCACCTTACGGGCTGAGAAAAGTTGAAGCCATCCTGCTGGAAAACGGATTCAACGAGTCAGAAGTGGCCGTTGTGCACCCAGCTGACTTGGACAAGTTCATCGGACCAGACACGAAAGCTGTGGGCATAAGCAGCATGGATCCAACTGGAATGGGCTACGTCAGCAAAACCTACAGTTCACTGGTTGGTGGCGGCGAACCCATGAACGCTGTGGAGTTCAAAGCCCTTGCCAAGCACGAAGCTATACGTGCATTCAAGCCCAAAGTTATTGTTGGCGGTTTTGGCAGTTGGCAGTTGGAACGCAAGAGGCTCACGCGCGATTACGGTGTGGACTGTTTAGTTATGGGTCCAGGACAGGAAATGATTGTTGAGGTTTTTAAGAAAGCCGTGGCTGGCGAAGTGTTGCCCCAGCGGATTCGTTCACCTGCTAATCTGGATGAGGATTCTCCGTTGATTAAGCACGCTGCGATTCATGGCGCTGTGGAGATCAGCAAGGGTTGCGGAAGGAACTGCCAGTTTTGTACGCCTACGGTGCAGCGGAAGATGGATGTTCCGTTGGAGAAGATTCTTCGAGAAGTGGAGTTAACCGTTAATGAGTTCAAGGATAAGGGTACGAACATCACTCTTGTAACGGAAGACTTGTTCCTCTATGGCGCGAAAGACAAAACGTTCGTGCCTGATGAGGCATCGGTGCTTAGGCTTATTAAGAGCGTGGCTGCGTTTCCAAGCGTGAAGGGCATTCAGCCATCACACATGTCGCTTGCACCTGTGGTGAACAAGCCCAACATGATCCGTAATCTCGCGGAGATTCTGATTCAGCATTCATGGTACAATCATAACGGGAAACCCATAGTTACGGCTGAAACTGGCATTGAAACTGGCAGCGTGAGGCTAATGCGCAAGTACATGGCGGGTAAAATGTTGCCGTACAAGCCTGAGCAGTGGAAAGAAATCGTTACGCAGGCGTTCGGCATTTTGAACGATAATGACTGGTATCCTTTGGCAACGTTGATTGTGGGTTTGCCGGATGAGACTGAAGCGGATGTGGCGGAAACGCTGAGTTTGATGGATGATCTGCATGATTTTAACGCGTTTTATGTGCCGTTGTTCTTTGTTCCGCTTGAGGATTGCTTGCTGATGCATAAGCGTGGTGCGGAGCTGGATTCGTTGACGAAGATGCGCTGGGAGTTTCTCACGCGGTGTTGGGAGTTTAATGTGCGGATTTGGCGGGACACTTTCTTGAAGGACAGGATACCTAATCCTATGTTGTTTAAGGCTGTGAATCAGGGTGCGATTCCGTTTGCGGCGAAAGTTGCACAGGCTTACTACGGTTTAGCACGGAATGAAAAGGTAGGCAACGTGATTTGGAAACTGGCAAACGTTAACAGCGAGTAACTGCATGGTGATTCAACTAGTGCAGACTAGCTGCTCGGAAAAGACTATAGCCCCCTTTATGAAGGCAGAAACAAGAGTGGCATTGTCTCCAGATTCTTTCGTGTTGTTTTGAATGTGCTTGGCGTGTTTGGTTTTGTGTTAACCTTTTTATGCTCTTCAACTAATATTGTCTTCATCTGGGGCGATGTTAATGGTTAATTGGAGAGAAGACGTAGAATTTTTCTATGGTCTCGCAATGATAGTTTCACTTGTTATAGTATTCTTCAATTTGTATCCTTCATGGGGTATACCGACGACGGCAGCTACGACTGCTGCGATTGGAGTTATTGAGGCAATCATTGGTTTTGCCGCGTTTGAAAGCGAACGTGCGATGGAGAAATGGAGCAAATTAACAAAGAAATAGGACGGTTAATTCATTGGTGTTGATGCTTTGATGCTGAAACGCAAAAAAGAACAGTCAACTAAAACAGCCACCGCAGAATCGGCAGTGAAAGCCACCGTGAGAAGCCTCGGCAGCGGCACACTAGAGTTTGCCGACAACACCGTAAAATTTCACTTGGAAAAAGGGCGCTTAAGAAAGCAGAGAGAAACTGCC
>CAYGVV010000225.1:0-3297 GCA_964353395.1 uncultured Candidatus Bathyarchaeia archaeon
TCTTCCATCGATAAAGCGCGAACTAAGCTTATACGAGCTTGCAATCGTCACGAGGGCAGGACAAGCCAAAGCCTTAGGACTCAAGAACAAGGGACACTTGGGCGTAGGCGCCGACGCAGACTTAGCAATATACAACGTGAATCCTGAAACAACCGACATAGCCCAAAAGTACAAAGCAGTGCGCAGAGCCTTCGGCAACGCTGCCTACACCATTAAAGACGGAAAAGTCGTGGTTAAAGATGGCGAAGTCGTGCAGCACGTTGACGGCAGAACCATGTGGCTTGACGTGCAGACCACTGAGCAAGTGAAAGTCGATGATGAGATGAAGAGAAGGTTCAAGGAGTACTGGACAGTTGAATTCGAGAACTATCCAGTGTCCGATCATTACCTCAAAGTTTCAAATCCAATAACTGTTAAGGCGGACATCTAAAATGATAGTTCTTACTCCTCTGAAGAAATTTCAGTTTCCAATATACGCTGAATGCATCACCCCAGACGTTTTCCAAGGCAAAACTGCAGCTGAAATAGCCGAGTTGCCAGTGTATGAAGGCAACAAGCAGAAAAAACTAGGCGACCTTTTCAAAATCGAAGAAAACACAGCTGAAACACCCAACATAACTATCAACGGTGACGCAGGCGAAGTCCGACGGATAGGCATGGGCATGAAAAACGGAGAAATAATCATCAACGGCAACGCAGGAATGCACTTGGGCGAGAAAATGGCAGGCGGCAAAATCACCGTGAACGGCGACGTCGGCGGGTGGGCAGGCAGCGACCTTAAAGGCGGCTTGATCGAGATCCACGGAAACGCAAGTGACTATTTAGCTTCTCCATACCGAGGAAGCAGCGTTGGCATGCACGGCGGCAAAATAGTAGTCGACGGAAACGCTGGAAGCGACTCAGCCTGTTACATGCATGGCGGATTAATCAAGATAAAAGGCAACACGGGTCAGTTTCTGGGGTTCCACATGTGCGACGGCACCATCCAAGTTGGAAAAAACCCTGGAACCAGAATCGGCGCCAACATGACCGGCGGAAAAATAGTTGTCTTAGGATTCTTGGAAGAAGTCATGCCTACCTTCACAATTGACAACGTGAAGCCCAAAGTTAAAATTGATGACACCGAGTCGGCGACTGGCCCGTTTTACGTGTTTCTCGGCGACCTTGCTGAGAAAGGAACCGGCAAACTCTTCGTTTCAAAAGCCAACAATCCTCACCTGAGCACCTACGAAAAATATCTTTAAGCGCCAACTTCCAATTTGATTAATAAGGGAAAATTTTGGCGATGCTACCTTTTGCATAGCTTGAATATTTATTTCTTTTTTTGATTATTAACTACTTGCAGCTGCTTTTTATTAATGCTTTTTCGAAGCCCTGTCACCAATGAGTTTTGTTGGTGTCTTTTTTTTATTGGGAAAATTGAAGAAGCGAGAAGGCAATAAAATATATATGTAAACTGATATTTAATGATGGGTTATGACTTTGCTGGCGATTATGGTGCACTCTTATAGAGGCGGGACAGGCAAAACTCTTCTGTCTGCAAATTTGGCGGCTTCTTATGCTAAAAAGGGGAAAGTTTGTCTGCTTGATTATGACTTCAAAGCTCCATGTTTGCACGGTATGTTTAATGGTCATACGTCTGGCTTCTGGATTAACGACTATTTGAACGGTGATTGCGAAATTAATGAGGTTATTTCTGAAGTTTTTCCTAACGTGTATGCTGGATTTGCATGTCCTGACGCAGAAGCTATCCGAGACATGGTGGGGAAGTCTCGCAGTTGGGAAACGGAGGCCTTGAACAGAACAGTTACCTTGAAAAACACGTTAACCGAAATGGGATTCACTAAGCTCATATTTGATACGCCTCCAGGTTTAGCTTACTCTTCGATAAACGCTGTGATCGCTTCAGATGTTGTCGCCTTGGTTATGAGGATGGACAGTCTAGACATTCTCGGAACAAAGGAAATGGTGAAAGGGGTATATGAGCTCTTAGCAAAACCTTCCTTTGTTGTTGTGAACATGGTTTTGCCCGCGCAACAAAGGGCTTTGTCCTCAACACTTGAGAAGATTTTCGGAAATCAGATATTGGGGTACATCCCGTGCCTGTGCGAGGTTAAGACGTATATTGCTGAGGGAAAACAGATTCTCATAAATGAAAAACTAGCTTATTCAGATGCCGTAGTAAAGCTGTCACAGGACATCGAGAATTTCTGCGCGACTCAAAGTTGAGTCAAGCTTGTTTTTTCTTTGCGAACTTGTTCTTGACTACATCTAAGTAGTCTATAAGTTGTCTTTTCTCAATTAGTTCCTTTGGAAGTGCTTCTTCAGCTAAAATCAAGGGTGGTATGCAGAGAAACAACGCGACACTTGAGAATAGCATGTATGCGTTTATTTGAGCGGCACTGGCCATTCCGAAGCTTGTTCCAGTTAGGATGAGACCAAGCATTTGGGCTGTTGCCATCAATCCTAAGCCAGCTCCGTAGAATATTCCTCTTGACTTTGCAGGGGCTAAGTCAGCCCAAATGACAAATGACGAGATTGCTACGAAAGAGTAGCCTATTGCTAGGGGAATTATGCATATGTAGCCTAAGCTTATTCCTATTATCCCTAAGACTGCGAGGGAAACTCCAGTTATAGCTAGTCCTACGATTGTTGGGAACTTTCTTCCTCTCAAATCGAGCTCAATGCCTGCAAAAATTGCTCCAATTATGAAGGGGATGGCCCAGATCAGGTAAAAGATGTCGTTGCCAATGTGGTCTTGAATTGTTGGAAAAACTATTGATAGCAGAATCCCTGCGACCAGATAGAATAGGAATAGGGGGATAGCGTACAAGGCTATTTGTTTGGGTGAAGGTCCTCTTCGCACTTTCGATAAGGCGATTTCCTGTGTCTTTTCCTTAGGTCTAAGCGCTAGGGCTAAGAAGGTTACTAGAAGCCAGCTTCCGACGATTAGGATTTCTAAGTTCGCCGTCATCCCAATTCCAGAAAGTTCAGATATTAAGAAGAGTTGCGAGATGGGTATCGCAAGTCCGATTGAAATCCCCATAATTCTTCCTCTATCTTCGGGTAACGTGTGGTCCGCGAAGTAGGCTCCCCAAGCAACGGGGCTTATGCCAGCTGCTAAGCCTAGTAGGATGGAGAAGAGGAAAACTTCATCGAAGTTTATCCAGACAAAAGAGAAGGCTAGCGCTGAGGTAATCAGCGTGGATATCAGTATGAATATGCCTCTTTTACGAGTTTTGTCTACGAGGAATCCGCTGGATACGTTCGATGTTTTCTTGGAGGTCTATAATTGTA
>CAYGVV010000226.1:0-3290 GCA_964353395.1 uncultured Candidatus Bathyarchaeia archaeon
GAAGTCCCAACCGAACTTGATCATTTCGGAAAAGTAATGATTTTTGCTTTCATCTAAACTGACTAGGATGCCGTTTTCGTTGTACTCCGAGATGCCTTTGTACAAGAATTGGGATGCGAGAATTGTTTTTCCAGCTCCTGGTCCTCCTACGACTAGAATTACTCTTCCTCTGGGGAAGCCGCCGCTTATTAATTCGTCTAATCCTTCTACTCCAGTTGGAACGGTTTCTGACATTTTGGTTCACTCTTTGGAAATGTTAAGGACCCAAAATGGATATTTATAATTTGCGCAAAGCACCTTTTTTTCATGTGACAAACCGTTCTGCACATGACTAAAGCAGTTTTGTGCACCGCCTCTTCTATATGCCATCTCCGCGCATTCCAGTTTCGGCTACTTTATCTATGACTATTTAGGGAAACCCAAGTGAGCTTTTCATAACTTCTATGTCCTGGGTACCTGCTCGATAAGTTTTGCCCGTTCTAATGTTGGTCACAGCCACGACCGCCGGGGCAAAAATGTTAGGATCAATCTTGTAGAAGTCAAAGCCAGCTTCTTTGAAGATATCGAGGAAACGCGGATTTTTTGCAGCATGCATTCTTGCCTCCTGAATTATCTTTGACGCTGAAGAGGGCGCTTGCATCACTATGCTCTTCAGTTTTTTTTCATCTTCATAATCCACAGTATAACAGGTTACGCCTGCGTATAGAATTGCGTCGTTTGCTCTTCCCATGGCTTCGTCAGACTTCGGATGCAGCGGTGTAATCGGCGCGTAACCCCAAGCGTGCTTCGCAGCCAAGGGGTCAAAATCCAACCTCGTAAGCTTGTGCAACCCTGTCTCCACGATTCTTCCAGAAACCTGTGTGGCTCCAGACATGCTTGTTGTGGAAAAAACCACTAAGAACAGTTTTTCAGGCGACACTTTGCATTTCTCAGCGATTTGCTGGATTACCTCGTTCGGCGGCTTCTTCTCGGTTTCCATCACGAGAACGGCGGTGTCTGCTTCTTCTTTGTACTTGATTTCTTCGTAGATGCTTTTTGGCTTTAGAGCCAACGCTCGGGCTGGACCAGACGCGATGGCTGAGAACTCGTTAGTTTTGATTTGCCAACCTGCAAACTGCGACCCGAGAGTAGAAAGGGCTGGATGGTCTGTTTGCACGTAGACTGAGGGCAGAACCGCATCTCCATATTGCATTGGGAGAATCTTTGCTGTTCCGTATCCGGCTAGGCATATTTCAGTTATTAATTCTCCTGCGAGGAATCCGCCTTTTGCCTTGATACCCGCGTCTATTATTGTTGCGCCCGACTCTGTTTTCTCAACAGACACAGCGTATTTGTCAGCTTCATTAATCAGTTTTTTAACTAAGGCTAAAGCTGAAATGTTCAAGCTTATCTTTGGCGTCGACATGTTGTTTTCCTCGGAAATTGGATAGTCAAATAACAGTTCGCTGGAGGTGAATAAGTTTTTCCCTTAGCAAGGCTCGTATTTAACTCGGGGAAATCAGCTTTCTATTAATTCACGGTAGTTTTTGACTTTGCGGGCGTATTCCTCATTAATCAAGGTTCTGAATTCCACATAAACTCCCATGATATCGAGACTTGTTTGCCTGATGGTGTCGGTGTCAATCTTTGAACCTATGGTCCGAACTTTATCTCGCCACATATCATTGATTTCTTGTGGAAACATAAAGGGATACGTCGCCATGATCTCATCAAGTTTCTTCCTCTCGTCAAAATCCAGCCAGAAAGATGTTTCACCTGAAAGTGAAGATTTGTTCAGCAAAGTGTAAAGTGGACCGTATGCCTTTTCCAACTCATGTCTGGCGTCTTCAACTTTAACCCTCATACTTTCTAGCGTAGCACGTACGAACATCGAGTACCCTTCGATTGAAGCGTAAACTGCAAGTGTAAAAGTTAGGATCAAGGTAGTTTTCGCTTCAAAAGTGAGGTCGGATAAAGTTGGTATGAATGCGCCAGAGATTTCGGGTGAATAAAGAACAAGGACTAGTATAATTAACCCCAATAATGGCAAGTAGAGCATTAATCTTTCTTTACGCATGTAGATTTCCCCGCTGTTATTGTGCGTTCTTTGCTTATATTTTTAAGCCTCAAAAAATGAACTTGAAGATTTTATGGAGCTTTGCTCCCGGGATTCATTTTTGAGAAGTGCGCTCTGACGAAGTCGCTGAAGCCTTTGTTTCCCATTAAGGCGGCCATTATGACGCTTATTATGGTTACTTCAACTAAGGATTTTGGCAGTATTGTGAGGAACACGCTTCCTCCACCTGTGATTCCCATGAGAATGACGAAGTATGCGTAGGTGAATGCGGCTTCGGGAATGTAAGCGATGTATGTTGATGGGATTCCTAAGAGTGATGAGTGTGGTTTTTGCCCGAGTTTTAGACCTTTGGCTAGGAGTCCTGATGTCAAGCCCGACAGGGCTTTTCCTAGGGGCAAACCTATTAGTCCTAGTGCTCCGCCCATTCCTAGAGGACCGAACATCACTCCTGGCAATATTCCGACGAAGAGTCCTGAGACAAAGCCTACGGTTGGTCCTCCGTAGAAGCCTGCGATGAAAACGGCGATTAGGGAGAAGTCGAGTGCTATTCCTGGTGCGATTGGTCCTGCATAATAGGAGACCGCGAAGAGCGCGCTTCCAAGGGCGCCCATCATTAATGCGAACGCAAGCCTTTTTGTTTCCATGTTGCTCATCCCGTGTTTTATTGTTGTGAACACATTGTTATTATTTAAGCGTAGCTACTCAAAAATGATAGATTATCTTCGGAACTTCAAGATAAATATGGGAAAGTCGATAAATATGGGAAAGTCATAATCTCTCTGTAGTGAAGTGCGTTGTCTGAAACCAAGCTTTCCACAAGCGAAATAAAAACTTGGCTTGAAAAAGAAACAGGCTCAACCCTCACACCAGTGCAAACGCAGGCTCAAAGACACCGCGACGACATGCAGGCGGCACTGCAGAACCTCGCGGAAGCCAGCAAGATGCTCCTCGACAACAGCCAGAAAGAAATCGAAAAGAGAAACATGAAAGTCTACAACCGCGCCAGAGCCCTAAACAAACTGGCTCACCTGTTCATTGAGCGAATAAAGAAACTCAACGTTCCCGAACACATTTCCTATGACAGCCTACACATTTTCGCCCAGGAAACCCAGAAAGCGCTTTCCGTAACCGAGATTGACATCAGAAACTGGTTTCCCCGAATCAGCCCCTTCTTCGTCATGGACCGCAGAAAATTTTTAGCATATTACGAAAGAACAAAAATGACATGCAACGC
>CAYGVV010000227.1:0-3259 GCA_964353395.1 uncultured Candidatus Bathyarchaeia archaeon
AGTGCGATTCCGAAGTGGTTCCTGCGGCTGATGTACTTGCTCAAGGGATTATAGAGGAACTCGCCGCTAACGCGCAGTTGAAACGTTAAGGTTTGTAGCGCGCATGGTTGTTGGGACTGTGTGAGAAAGTCGTTTGCGATGTCCTTGCAGAACCTGAATTCTCATACGTGGATCATGCAGTAGATTGACAATGAAGACTTGTTTCCTCTTAAAACTAAGAGGATGCTCCAAGCGATGCGGACGGCAAAAATCTCTTCAGAAAACGTAAATGACCAAGAAAATGGAAAAGAAAAAAAGAATCACATACTATTGGATTCACTTACGTTTTATGTGGTATTGGTCAATTACGTCTTTCGCTTTCTCCCTGCGTTCACGGTGCGCTTCAAGGAACTTGTTGAGTTTGTCCACGAGGTCGGTTTTGCATTCGCCGCACAGCGTTTCGCCTGCTTTGCACTTGCGTTCTCTGTCAGCTAGTTTCTGGTCATCTTCTTCGAACAGGTAGAAGTAGTATTGGAAGATGCTGCAGACGGTGGGGTCAGCGCCTGTTTTGCGCTGTTCCGCGGCTGTACCTTTGCCGCCTGTGAAGGCGTTCCAGATTTTCTTTTTCACCACGTCAGGCGGGTCCATGGTGAATATGCTTGTTTCAGGTATGCTGGCGCTCATTTTTCCGCCTGCGCCTAAGCCTGGCAAAAAGCGGCAGTGGATTTGGGCGGGTTTGTGGTAGCCGAGTTTCTGTGCGATGTCGCGTGTTACGCGCCAGTACGGGTCCTGGTCTATGGCGGCGGGTATTAGCGCTGGGACGTTTTCGCCTGTCAGCTTCTTGTGGATGAAGCAGGGCGCGGCTTGGATGGCGGGCCAGAAGACCCAGCCGATGTTGGTGCTGTCTTGGAACCCGAACGAGGAGCGTGCGGTTGAGTAAGTGATGCGTTTAGCCACTTCCAACGTTATGTCGTAGAGCAAATCCATGTCTTCAACGTCGTAGATTATGTATGTGTTTTCTGGTTTGAAGCCGACGGCGATGAGGTCTAGCGCATTCTCATACGCGTACTTGCGTGTTTCAGGTAGTGTGGCTTCGTCGTCTATGAGGAATTTTTCGTCGTCAGTTATTTGGAAATAGAGCCGTGTGTCAAATTTTTCCTGCAAGTGGCGCGTGAATATCCATGGAACTAGGTGCCCGATGTGTACGGGTCCTGAGGGTCCTCTACCCGTGTACAAGACGAATTTTGTTCCTTTCTCGTAAAGGTCAAGTACAGTGTCGAGGTCGCGGTGGCTGAAGAATATGCGCCTTTGAAGCTGGAGATGCAGTTTGTCTGTGTGGCTTGTTATTTTGCTGAGTAGGTCTTCGGTTAAGGGTTGGGTTCCGAATTCGCGTATTAACCGTTCGTAGTCAACTTTGCCCTTGACTTCCCAGGGCGTGACTACCATTTCGTTTTCATCAGCGTTTGGCGTTGCCGTTTTGATTCACCTTGTTCTCTGTTTGTTTGGAAAATAGAAGTATCAAGTAATATATCTCTTTTTTAGTGCAGAGCCTTCTAACGCATCAGCATGCTTTTATTAGCGACGCAAGAACTACATATCCGAAATCACGTTAACACAATGAAGGCGAGACAGGCATGGTTGACCTCAGAGAGAACGAAATTCGAATCCTCGCAGCCCTAGACAAACTTGACGGAAAAGCCTCAGTAGACCAGCTAATGGCAGAGGTCGAGTTGCCCGACGCAGCAGTGATGCGTGCCGCTCTGATTTTGCAGGAGAATAACCTTGTTCGCGTACATGCCAAACTTGAGACCCGAATCAAACTAACAGCTGAAGGTGAGATTCATGCCGAAAAAGGTTTACCCGAAAGGCGCTTAATCAACGCTGTGATTGCGCTCGGCGGCAAAGCCACCCTGAAGCAAGCCGCAGTAGAAGCTGGTTTGGAGCAGCAGTTTGCGCAGATTGCCTTAGGCTGGACGCAACGGAAGAAGTGGGCAACTTTTGACCCGAAAACTGGCACGTTACAGGTGATGTCAGCGTCGAGAGAGGGCAGCGACGAGAAACTGGTGAACTATTTCTGCGGCAAGGAAGAAGTATCTTTAAGCGACCTCAACTCGGAATTGCAGGCTGCCGTTGAGATGTTGAAGAAGCGTAAAACGGTAACCGTTGAGGACAAAACCGCAAGGATTCTTGAACTCACAGAAGCGGGGGCACAAGCAGCGGAAAAAAGCGCAATGAACGTGATGATGGGTAAAAGGGAAGTGACGCAGGTCACGCCTGAACTTATCATAACGGGCAAATGGCGAGAAATCAATCTACAAAAGTACAACATTGAAGCGCCAGTGGCTAAAACTTGGCCAGGCAAAAAACACCCCTACCTTGCTTTTCTCGACGAAGTCCGAGCTAAACTTGTGACGTTAGGTTTCAAAGAGATGACAGGCACAAGTGTGGAAACAGCTTTTTTCAATTTTGACGCTTTGTATACGCCTCAGGACCACCCTGCCAGAGAACTAGATGGCATCTACAGGGTTAAGAAACCTGAATTCGGCGATGTGAGCGCGTATGCCGGCGCTGTTAACCATGTTAAGGCTGCTCATGAGAACGGCGGCGACACGGGCTCCACAGGTTGGGGCTACAAATACTCGAAGCGCGAAGCTGAACGCTTAATCCTCAGGGGACACGGCACATGCCTCAGCGCCCGAACGCTTCTGAGCAAGAACCTGGAAATTCCAAGCAAATACTTCAGCATCGCACGCGTGTACCGCCCCGAAGTCGTGGATAAAACGCATCTGTCAGAGTTCAATCAAGTTGAAGGCATAGTCGTTGATGAAAAACTAACCCTCAGAGACCTCCTGGGCGTGCTGGGAAAATTCGCCAAAGAAATCGCAGGCGCAGACAAAGTGCGCTTCAAACCCGACTACTTCCCATTCACTGAGCCAAGCGTTGAACTCAGCGCTTACAAAGAAGGCTACGGTTGGGTCGAATTTGGCGGCTCAGGAATCTTCCGACCCGAAGTCACCGAGCCCTTAGGCGTCAAAGTGCCCGTCATCGCTTGGGGTTTAGGTGTGGACCGCTTGTTCATGATGCGCGCGGGCATAGATGATATTCGATGCATCTTTAGCCAGGATTTGGATTGGCTGAGGAGGAAAGAGGTGACTTAACCATGCCGACAATAGATGTAGATTATAATGAGTTGGAGCGGCTGCTGGGCGTCCCGTTAAACGGCGACATGGAGAAACTTGATGACATTTTGTCCTTCGTTAAAAGTGAAGTGAAGCTCTAC
>CAYGVV010000228.1:0-3238 GCA_964353395.1 uncultured Candidatus Bathyarchaeia archaeon
GAGTTTTTCCACCGCGTTCTGCAGTTCAATCTCCAGCAAAGTAAATTCTTCAGTTACGCGATTGTACTCGGCGTCCAGCTTTTCTTTGCCCGTGACGTCCGCGTCTTTCTCGAGTAAGCGCTTTTCTGTTTCGTAGTCGCGCTGGTACTCGGCTATGCTGCTCCATGCCAGTTCGTAATCTGACAAGCCGAACAGTTCGTCTAAGCGTTTCTGCCTGTCTCGGGGCGCGGCGTCGATGAGTTCCTTCAAGTGCTCTTGCCTGACCCACACAATCTCGCGGAACAAGTCCCTGTCCAAGCCCGTAATCGCCTTAAACTGCTCTGCAATAGCATCGGTCTTCATGCTGGCGATGAGCGTTTCATCTTGGAAGAGTTTGAGCTCTTCTAAGTCTTGGCTTATGCCTTTGCCGCGCCTCTTCAATCCGCGAATAAGCTTGTACGTGTTCCCGTCCTGCGTGAATTGGACGGTGACTTTTGCCGAGTCTGCGCCTTCACGCAATAAATACTCGAAGCTTCTGCCGATGGGGTCGCCGAACAAAGCGAAATCAATACTGTACAGCACACTGGATTTGCCACAGCCCAAGCCGCCCACGAGGCAGTTGAAACCGCGCGTGAAGGGCACCGTTGACTTCAGATGTGAGCGGATGTTCTCTAGCTGGACGATTTCGATTTTCACTTCAGCAGCTCCTCCAGCGTCTGCTTCACTTTTTCCTCCTGTTTCCGCGTCAATGGCTCGATGAGGCTGATGGCGACGCGTGCTATTTTTTCGGCTTCTTCGCGGCTGTACCGCTCGGAGAAAATCTGGAGGAAGTACTCGAAGGCTTTCGTCTTCAAGTCCTTGAACTCGCTTTCGAAGATTGAGCGCACTATCTCGTCTGAAACCGCGCTCTCCTTAAGCAGGACAATGGGGTGTACGAGTAACGCTTTCTCAGCCGCGTTTCTGATGTGGGCGATGTCTATTTCGGTGCGGCTTGCCTCCGCGGGTAGTACGCCTTTCAGCACGGGGATTATTATGGCGCCTTCTTCGTCCGCGTCCTTAACAAGTTGCACGGCGAGTTCGGTGATTTTGTGGGCGTTCATGCCTGAAAACTCATGCTCCAAAACCACGAACTTCCGAGGCGACTGGAGCTCTACGATTTCTGGGTGAAACTCGCCCTTCTCGTTCACTCGGACGTGGTAGAAGCCTTTCTTGTATTTGGTTTCATCGTAGCTGACGGTTTCCGTGCATCCACTGTACGCTAAAAGCCCCGTTTTGAACTTGCCCAAGTAGCGCTGGTGAACGTGACCCGCAGCGTAATAGCCAAAGCCTTCAGGAATAAGCTCAGGCGGCACTTCAGCCTCAATATACGGCGGCTTCACATTTGGCAAATCCACCGCCCCATGCAACACGAAAATGTTGCCTACCGACAGGTCAGGCGCTGGCACGTTCTGCTGCATAAACTCAGGCAATGCTTCTTCGGTTTTGCGCCTGCTTCGGAAGTTGGGCACGCCGTAAACGTAGCAGCAGCCTGGTTTTCGCCAGCACGCGCCTTCATGCCGCGGCAAATGGTAAATCAAGCCTGCGCTGTCCAGCGGGTAAAGAATAGTGCTCGTAATCGAGTTAGGCGCTGAATCGTGGGAGCCGTCAACGGTTAAAATGGGAATATCCGCGTCTCTTAAACGCTTAAAACTTCTTATGGTATTCTCCAATGTGACGTTTGAGGGACGAGCCTGATGGAACAAGTCGCCCGCGATTATCATGAAGTCAGGCTTTAACTCAAGGGTTTTCTCCACGATTTCCGTGAAGGCGTTGTCAAAGTCTTGCCTTCTGACTTCTAAGCCGTACTGCGCGTAGCCTAAGTGCAGGTCAGCAGTGTGGACGAAGCTGAAAGACTTCAACGGCTGCTTCTCTCCCTCAGAATCCTCTGTTAGTAGTGTGGAATAGTTGCAGCGTCGGCGGTTTTAAGCGTTTACTACGAGCATAAGCGGGTGGCATCGGTTTTTTTGAGGGAAACATATAAACCACAAAGTCTGCTCTAAGCAAGAAAAAAGAGTGACAAGTAAAGCATGAGCTGTCAAAAGTGCGGGCAAGAAACGTTTATGCCGTTTCGATGTACTTACTGCGGAGGCCAATTCTGCAGTGCACATCGGTTGCCAGAGGACCACTCGTGCCCCAGGGCAGACCTTGTTCACCTGCCAAAACAAGAGGCAACTGCTGAAGTGATTGCTCCACGAGCCAGCTCGTATGAATACTCGGTTACTTTTGGGCAGCCCCGACAAAGCCACAGCCGCGTTTACGTCAGCCCCAAGGAAGCTAAGCACTTGTCCGTTGCCGCGTTGCTCGTAGTAGGCATCGGCTTCTCCATCGTGTTCTACGCAGGTTACGTGGAATTTTTAGGTTGGACTTGGGCGGTGGCGTCAGTTTTCGCGCTGCTGTTAACTGCGTCTTTCTTGGTGCATGAAATGGCTCACAAAGTTATCGCTCAAAAGAGAGGTTTATGGGCGGAGTTTCGCTTAACAACATGGGGCGCGATGTTGACTTTAATCTCTGTGATTTTGCCGTTTAAACTGATTTCTCCGGGAGCAGTTATGATTTCTGGACCTGCCAGGTTAGACGACGTGGGCAAGATTTCAATAGCTGGACCTTCGATTAACCTTGCTTTGTGTTCGATGTTTCTCGGCGCCGCTTTTATTCCCAGTTCATACGTGAGCCTCTTCTACATAGTTGCCTTCATAAATGCCACTATAGCCGTGTTTAACCTCATCCCCTTCGGAATTCTTGATGGGTTCAAAATTTACAGTTGGGATAAGAGGGTCTGGGTGTTAGCGTTTGCGGTTGCTGTGGCTTTGGCGGTGCCTTCTTACTGGGTGGCTTCGCCCTACATCTATTAAGGCGATAAGTGCCCGTTATTCGCCTCTTGAAAACAGCAGATAATGATTAACAGCCCTGTCCCACCCAGTGCCCAAGCCTGCCGTAGAATATGTGTGCAGGTGCCAGCCTGCCTTCTCCCATTCCTCAATAGTTTTGCCTACGTTGTCATGGTGTCCTAATTCTATGCATCTCCATTCTTTCAATCTGTTCACCTCGCTGTAATCATTTCTAGGCAACGGCGATATTAAATTGCTCTTTCGAATGTTAGGCGAGAAGAATGTCTATAGAAATAAATCCATGACTATAATTTGGGTCTCAAAAGTGACGCAGTTGAACATTAAGAAAGCAATCGATTTTAGATAAGCTCAATTGTGACGTGGACTTCTTC
>CAYGVV010000229.1:0-3227 GCA_964353395.1 uncultured Candidatus Bathyarchaeia archaeon
TGTGTGGCTTGTGCCCATCGGATTGCCTGATGACTTTGCCGCCTGTTGGACCCGCTGCGAGGATGAGCCGTTCGAACTCCATGGATGTGATGACGTTCGGGTACTTCCCGTAGCCTAAGAGGGGCATGTCGTAGGGCAGGTAAACGTCGAAGCCAGTGCTGACAATAATAGCGCCTACTTCGATGTTAACTTCTTCAGGTTTCTGCTCAAAATCTATAGCTTCTCTGGCGCCGCAAACGTCAACACACTTGAAACATTCAATGCAGTAATCCTTGTTAACTGTGTAAATCAACGGCACAGCCTGGTCAAACGGCACCGAAATAGCCTTGCGCGTGCCCAGGTTCATGTCCCACTCGTTGGGGAACTCAATTGGGCAAGCATCTCTGCATTCGCCGCAACCCGTGCACTTGTCAGCCTTCACGTACCTCGGATTCTTCTGAATCTTCACTTTGAAGTTGCCGATGTAACCGTCCACTTTGACGAGCTCAGCGTTGGAGATGATCTGAATGTTTGGGTGGCGTCCACAATCAACCATTTTTGGTCCTTCAATGCAGATGCTGCAGTCAAGAGTGGGGAAAGTCTTGTCTAACGCTGCCATGTGTCCGCCGATGCTTTCGGTGTTTTCAAGCAGGTAAACTTTGAAGCCCATCTCTGCAAGGTCTAATGCGGCGTTCATGCCTGCGATGCCTCCGCCGATGACTAGGGCTTTGTTGGTTACGGGCACCTCTATAGTCTGCAGCGGCATCATTAACCGTGCTTTCGCCACAGCCATGCGCACCGCATCTTTCGCGCGTTCAGTCGCTTCTTGAGGAGCATTCGGGTGGCACCACGACGCGAACTCGCGTATGTTAGCCATTTCAAAAAGGAACGGGTTCAAACCCGCCTCAGAAACCGTGCGCCTGAATGTGGGCTCGTGCATTCTGGGTGAGCAAGCAGCCACGATTACGCGATTCAGCTTGTTTTCCTTGATGCCTTTCCTGATTTCTTCTTGTCCAGGGTCAGCGCAAGTGTAACGGTTTTCTTTGACGTACACGACATCAGGTATTGTTTTGGCGTACTCGACAACTTGTTTAATGTCCACCGTACCCGCGATGTTCAAGCCGCAGTGGCACACGAAGACGCCTATGCGTAATTGCTCAGGTGGCTGTTTTGGAGCCTCTGGTTGACTCATCTTATAACCTCTTCACTAACGAAACGTTTACTCACTGCATCTCTCGCTTTCTTGCTGCCGATAGCCTTCAACTCTTTCACAGCGCCAACGGGCGACGTTATGCGTTCCAATGCCTTGTTCCATGTTCCAGAATGAACAGGCGTGTGAAGCACTTTGGTCCGCTTAAGCGTCAAAGCCTCATCCACGGGGCAAACGGCTTTGCAGGCGCCACAGTAAACACAAGTTGATTCGTTAACCTGAACCTTCCCGTCAGCAACCGTCAAAGTGCCAGTTATTGGACAAACATCCATGCAATCCTTGCAGCCTTCAGGACACTTGGCTTGGTCAATGGCGATTTTTCCCTCGAAAGTCTTGCGCATTTTGATTACGCCAGGAGGACACTTGTACTCGCAAGCCCTGCAAGTGGGGCACTTATCTTTCGGAATGTCAACGCTTACCACCACGTGTCTTCTTTGGCTGGGAGACAAAGTCTCCAAGTTCTCTACGGGTTTCCCGTCGTAGGTTACTTTAGATATCTTGAGTTGTTCGAGCGGGCAAGCTTCGACGCATGCGTCACAGTCTTTGGGGCAGTTGCGGGTATCGATTTTGATGTCTCGGATGAGTTCTGGGAAGCTCTCTTTCGCCACCACGTTGAGGGCGTGCTCACCGTTCAACGTGACTTTCACTGCACCAAATGGGCAGGTTATGTCGCAGATGCCGCAGAAATTGCACTTCGCCAAGTCAATATCAACCTTGGCCCGCTTCGCTTTCTCGCCTTGAACCTTCGGCTGCTTCGCCAAGGTTATGGCGCCTTTAGGACAGGCTAAACTGCATATCTGGCAGCCCACGCAGCGGGCTTTATCCAGAGCTAACTTGTAGTTCTTAACGTGTAAAATCCACTCAAGCGTTAACGCGTCTGCCGTGTTTAGTTTTTGGGTTTTTAACGGCATCTGTGTTCTTCCACCATATAGACTTAGATGCGCCGAAACTACCTGTTCAACGCTCTGTAACTGTCTATTGGAAGTTTGAGTGGGCTTTTTATGATATAAATATTGCTTGAAGAAGCAACCGATTCAGCCATTGAATCATGAGAGAAACAGAGTTTACATGAAACACTGAAAAACTTCATTTCAGTTTCTGAACGCTAACAGCCACATAGCACTTCAAAACGTCAGCGTCCCTGAAGGATACAACCAGCAAACCCGCTTGGTCAAGCAGGTCTCCGAAAGAGACCAGAGAAAAGGCTTTCTTCAAGCCTGTAACAACGATGAACGCATCTCGCGTCCCGGTTCGTTCAATCTCCTGCAGCGTTTCCAAAGGCTTCGGCATGTTTTGGAGCACCGTGAAGGCAAAAATCATGCTAAAAACCTCAGTCCTGAAAGGTAAATGGTCAGCGTCGGCTTGAACAATGTGCACTTTCAGGTGTTCTTTGGCGCGTTCTCTAGCGTGAAGCAGCAGGTTGCGGGAAATATCGACGCCCACAACCATTTCAGTCTTTGGGGCAACGTGCCTGAAAAGCAACCCCGTGCCGCACCCCACGTCTAACACGAGGTTGTGGCTGGCTATTTCTAGGTCTTCAAAGGCTGTTTTGTACTTGGCTTCTTGCTCCTCGGCGTATCTGCTGTCATACATGTTAGCGGTCAAGTTGTAACGTTGCATTACGGTGCGTTTGTGTTTCCACTTGCTCATGTGCTGAATCCTTCGGAACTCATGTATTATAGGGGTTCCTCTAAAAACTGTTACTGAAACACATCAGGAACCCATTGTTTACCCGTCTGATAAAGGAGAGTAAGTTTTAGTTTTCCGACGGCTCCTCTGTAACCACTGTATTTTCTCTCTTGCTGTACCATATGGCGCCGCCGATGATGACTGCCAGAATCAGTGAGACGATTGCCGAAACCAGAGGTATCTTTACACCGAAAACGTCGTACACTGCCATGTCTTTCATTTTCAAGATGACAGGAGCGAAAAGCAGCGAAATCAGGTTGATCACCTTAATCATCGGATTCAATGATGGCCCTGCCGTATCCTTCAATGGGTCACCAACCGTGTCGCTTTGGACGCATGCCTTATGTTC
>CAYGVV010000230.1:0-3208 GCA_964353395.1 uncultured Candidatus Bathyarchaeia archaeon
CTTGGAATAGGAACGGCTGAAGGCGAAACTGTCGGGGTTGGAGTTGCAGTCGGTGTTGGCGTGGCTGTCGGCATTGCAGTTGGAGTTGCGGTTGCGACAGGCGCTGCTGCTGCTGACACGCCTATGGCGGTTTCTGCATATGAAGCCCAATAGGATTTAGATCCTTCGAACGTAGCTATGATCGTGTACTCTCCTTCAATAGTCGGGGTCCACATTTTCTTAAACATGCCGCTCATGTCGCTTGTCACGTTGCCGATGTCTTGCGAGTTGCCGTTTGGATCAATCGCCGTTAGCTTCACTGGAACTCCTTTGACGTTTTTGGGTATTGGAAACTGCATATACAAGTAACTCATCCATTCGCTCATGTTTTCATCAGCAATTGCGGGAGTATTCTTAGCACCGGAAGACTGATCCGTAACTGTGCCTGTTATCATTACTCCGGTTCCTTTTGGTACCACCGTCTGTGGCGCAGAAACCGTTGTGGCGGTTTGACCCTTGCCGAAGGCGTATATCTGGTTGTCATATATGTTTAGATATGTTATTATGCCGTCTCCGATAGCTGGATTCCTTGCCCAGTGGCTCATGTAAAATGATATTTGCCACAGCAACTTTCCGCTTTCTACGTCAACGCAGATCATTTGATTACCGCGTTCTTTGGGATCATCAGGGGAGTGCTCACCCGACCACACGTAGATTTTATTGTCAGCGATGATCGGTTCCGTAATCATATAGTTGCCGGCCCACAATGCTTCCATGTAATAGGGGTCTTTGTTTTCGTAAGTCCACAGGCGTTCGCCGGTTTTATCGTTGTAGCAGTAAAGTATTCCAGCGTAGCCAGAACAGAAGAGTTTGCCATATCCGACATTGTACGCAGTGGAGACAAGCATATCCCACGGGTCTTGGGATTCAGTTGGACCCCACAGTTGTTCTCCATTGTCGAGACTGTAGCCTCGGAATTGTCTAGTTTCAGCTCCCCAAAGAGTGAAGACTTTGTCGTCTAGACTTGCAGTAGCCATGTTTAGGGTTATGCCGCTTTCTTCTGCCACATAGTCTTTCTTCCACATTAGTGTCCCTTCTTGTCCTGGTTTCAGACTCAAACACCAAACCGTGAAGTTCACGGTTCCAAGATTGAGCCAAGCATCAGTTCTTCCTAAACCCGATGAGCCAAGTATCCTGTCACCAGCCCAAACGAAGTTGATGGCTCCTGTTAAGCCTGCAGGTATCGTCTTGTTCCACGAGTAGCCTTTGTTGCCGTCAACCGTCTTTCCTAAAGGTCTCCATTGCCAATTCTGAGTTCCAGCTGGTCCTCCCAGCAGCTCTGGAATAGCGGATGAGTTCCACAAAGCCAACCAGCCCTTTTGTAGGTTAATTACAGGCTGCAATATGCTACCGTCTGAGCCGAACACCCTCGTCGTCGAAAACGTTCCGCCAGCAGGGACGTTGTTGACAGTGTAAACGTAGTCTCCTGTGAATGCGTCATACACTCTGTACTGAGCGGCGTTGGTGACGTTGGCTGCCCACAAGTACGCGAAGGCTCCGTGTTGGTTGGGAGAGTCGTAACGGTATGTTTGACCGAAGCTTAGTCTTGCTTCACTGTTGTACCATAGCTCTTTTCCGGTGCGTAGATCCACACAGTAGAAACCAGGCTTCGGAGGCGTACGCGGGTATGTGTTAAATGGCTCTTGAAGCGCGTATGTATCGTCTGGGTACTTGTTGTAGTAGAGCAATCCGTTGATTATTATTGGTGGCGTCCATTTTCCTTCGTATGCGTTTCCACTGTAATAGCCGGTCGCACCCATCTCTCCTCCGACAAGTCCTCCGAAAGTTATCGGCTTCGTCCACAGTATGTGTCCGGTTTCTGGTCCTTTAGTGTACGCTGCGAACTTGTTAAGAGGTGTGGCTAGCCAATTACCCGAAATGGACCACCAATCATTGTGTATGCCATTTATGGGTCGGGTCCAGTAGTCGGTTGGGAGCGGAGTATTTGGGTATCCCGGTATTGAGTCCTGCTGTACGGTAAGTTCCACTACGTCGCTTGTGCTGGCTTCAAAAGTATCATTGATATACGCTTGTCCAGTGGTGCTTCCAGGACGGAGATTTTCGCCTGCTAGTTTTTGCCCAGGAAAGCTAAATTGGAACTTGTACGTGCCAACCTTAGTAGGCGTGTATGTAGTCCATCCGTACCCAATTGGGTCAGAGGTGAATGGTCCTTTGGTTTCCTTTGTTCCGTCAGGCCTCGTGATGGTTAAGCTGAATCCTTTCCATCGGTCACCGTAAGCACCTTCTGCTGTTGGCGGAGTCACTTGCAGCCACATGTAAACAATGGCTTGTTGATTTACGCCAACGGTTTTTGGTGCAACGCTGAGGAGGGCAAAGGTCTTAATGCTCCAGGCAGGGGTATGCGCATTAGCGGCAGGAATGCTTACCATAGATATAGTCATAGATAAGATCAGTATCAAAGCGATTGTAGCTAGTTTCTTGTTTTCTTGGAGTTTCATGTTTTTCTCTCCAAAAGTTCTTGCAGTCATTCTCTTTGCTTGCATTTTATATTTAACAGTTGCCTAAGAAAACCTCAATTCAATTAGTATGCTTACGATTTGGCAGTATTAAGAATGCTCTCAACCTCCAGCCATCGCTCAACTACCACGGAGACATATTCAGTCAACAGTGAAAACGCATCGCGCCCAAACAGCCATAAACGTAGAAAAGAGCAGCGGAAGTACACCAAAACCCAAGAAAACTCTCAATTGAACTAAGAACCTTTAGACCCTGGGGAGGAACAATGATCGCGCATTATACTAACGGAAATATGCTCACCGTCAAGAAACCCTTAGGCCACAAAAGAATGGAGAACTCCATGAAATACGGAGGCATGATTGCATTCAAAGACGACCAATTCGAAGGAACCACTACGACAACCGTAGAAGAAGCAAAACAGGTCCTAAGCGCCGGGTTTGACTACGTCACTGAAAAAAACGGCATCATGCTGTTTCGACGACCAAAAAGGTTCTCTAAGTATGTCTGATAACAAACTTGGAGGATATGCGCAAACTTTTAGGGATAAAATTATATCTATAGTATTTCATTATTGAGGTCTCACATGAAAAAGGGTCCGTGGCGCAGTACGGATAGCGCGTCAGCCTTCTATCGCCCTGTTGGGTGTGAAGACAGCTGAAAGTCATGGGTTCAAATCCCATCGGACCCGCTT
>CAYGVV010000231.1:0-3201 GCA_964353395.1 uncultured Candidatus Bathyarchaeia archaeon
CGAATCCAACTTTCTAGAAGGCTACATCTCGAGTAATAGTAACAGTAACGCAGTTACCGAGCTCCGGGGAGGATTGAAAGTTCAAGTCGTCAACGGAACCGTCTCAGAGGGCAAGCGGGCTGTGTTAAGCGTGAGACCTGAAACCTTGACTGTTAAAAAAGGCGCCCAGAAAGGCTCAAACTCTGTGCAGGGCAAGGTGGAGAGAATAACCTTCGAGGGTCCAAACCTCAGGTACGAGATCAGGCTGGTGAACGAGGAATTAATCGTAGCCATTAAGTCTTCGATGACTGGGGAATGGCTTGGTAGGGGTGAAGTGGTGACGGTGTTTTTCCCCATTGAGAACACTCATGTGTTTCCGTATCCGGAGGGCGGGTTAAAGGAAGAAGTCTCAGTTGCCTAAACTATCCAGTCAAGGTTAATAGTCAGTATCTGCACTTTACGAGAGGTGAAAATTTCATGGTAGAAATAAAAGTTGACGCATCCAAACTGAAAAGCGAAGGAAAAGACTTAGTCCAGGAACTAGTCGCTTATCTCAAAGAGAAAACCGCTGGCGAAGTAACCAACGACGGCGGCAAAATGACGTTGAAAACCGAAGCCAAAGGCGTATCCAAGAAGTACGTGCGCGTGCTGCTGAAGAAGTTCCTACACCACAAAGAAGTCAAAGACACCTACCGCGTCATCGGCGGCGAAGAGGACACGCTGAAAATCAACGAGAGAAAGGTCTACGAGGAAGATTAAGCGCCGTTCATTTTAGGCGCATTTAATTTTCTTAAACTCTTAAAGTATTTTGCCTGTTGATGGGGAAGGAATGAGTTTGAAAATTGCTCGGTACCGCTTCAAGGACGAGGAATACTACGGTGTTTTGAACCAACAGCAAGTTCTGTGCCTGCCCGCATTGGCGAAGCGCCTAAAAAAAGAACTGCCCGGACGGCTAGAAGACTTCATAGCGGAAGAGACCGCACTGAAAACCGCGGAAACCCTGCTCAGCAAAGCCAGACCCAGCGACATCGAAAACGCCTCAGCTCCCCTAAACGAGGTGCATTTGTTGGCGCCTTTGGCTTTTCCTCCGAAGCTTATCTGCTTGGGTTGGAACTACGTTGACCACGCGTCTGAAACGAAGATTACCGTTCCGGATGAGCCTGTGATTTTCATGAAGCCCCACACCGCCATAATCGGACCTGCCGAGAAAATTGTGAAGCCAAACTTTGTTAAGGAATTGGACTACGAGGGCGAACTCGCCATAGTGATGGGCAAAAAAGCCAAGAATGTTTCAGTCTCAGAGGCTGCAGACTACGTTTTCGGATACACTATATTGAACGACGTTTCCGCCAGAGACTTCCAATTCAAAGACAAACAGTGGACCCGAGGCAAAAGCTTCGACACTTTCGCGCCAACTGGACCCTGCATAACCACCGCAGCGCAGCTTCCAGACATGTCCAACCTGAGCATCCGCACATGGGTTAACGGTGAACTGCGCCAGAACGGGTCAACACGGGACATGGTGTTTAACGTTAACCAGATAATTTACCACTTGAGTCGAGTTATGACGCTGGAACCCTGCGACATCATAGCCACAGGCACACCCAGCGGCGTTGGCATGGCAATGAAACCCCAAAAGTGGCTCAGACACGGCGACGTCGTGCGCATAGAAATCGAAGGAATCGGTGTTCTGGAGAACACTGTGGAAGAAAACTAGCTAGTTCCGCTGATTGAGACTTTGCTTATTCCCGCTTCCTTCTCAAGCACAATCACGTGCTCGGCTTTTTCGGCGAAGGCTTCGCTGTGCGTCACCGCAATAATCTGCTCTATCGCCTTGAACCGCGAGATGGCTTCGGCTAAGCGGTCGATGCTGCCGTCTTCCCTGCCCAGACTTTCGGTGGGCTCGTCCAGTAGCAACATGCCTAAGCCGTGCCCCGTGCGCGACTGCATAATCAACTGCCCCAAGCCAAGCCTATAGGCAAAAGCCAGCAGCGTGCGTTCCCCGCCTGACAGGTTCGCGACTTCGCGCTCGGCGCCGCTTTCGCTCTTCACGTAAGGCGTGTACGTCTCATCAACAACCACGTTCAACAACGGCGCTTCCCCGCCGACTAAATTGTCTAGGACTTGCTGCACAAAATTCCGCAGAACCTTCACGAATTCGCTGCGCAGTTTAGGCTGAATGCCCCTGTAAGCGTCGCGGATGGCGCCGATGACTTGGACGGTTTTCCCGATTTTCTCCATGCGCTCCAGTTTCTGCTGCGCTTGGTCTATGCGTTCTCGCACTTCATCCAACCGTTTGGAGAGGTCTTTTTTGCGGTTCTCCTTGGTTCGCAAATCCGACTCAACAAGATAATATTGCCTGAAGGCTTGCTCCCGTTGCTGGCGTGCAGCTTCCAAGTCAGCCATGTCGAACCTGCTTATTTCAAACCGCAGCACTTCAAGCGTTCTTCGCAGTTCCCCGTCAAGGCTCTGTTTTTCTGCCAGCTCTTTCTGCAGGTCCGTGAGGTTTTTTTCTTCTTCTGTTATGCGTGTTTTGAGGTCTTCGGCTCTCGAAGTGAGCGTTTGCAGGTTCGAGAAGGCTTCGTTCGCCATGCTTTTTGTTCGTTGCAGCTCTTCGATTTCGCCCTGCAACTGTTTTAGGGTTTTTTGGCGTTCCCCGTTTTCAGTTTGGATTCTCTGCAGCATGGCGTTCTTGTAGGCGTCGTTGAGCGGTTGCAGGCACAGCGGGCAGCGGTTCTCCGTCTCCGTGGAAAGCTGCGCCACACGCTTCTGGTCTGCTTGCATGTTGCGCGAAGTGGCTTCCTGCTCCGCCTTCAAGCTGCTTATTCGGTCGTCAAAAGCCAGCAAATACGACCTTAACGCTTCAATCGGCTGGTTTGCTGGCACCTGTGCCTCTTCAAGCTTGCTCTTGCACGCTATCATCTGGGCGTCCATGGAGTTCAAACGCTGCTTCAGGTTTTCCAGAATGGTTTTTTTGCCTTCAGCCCTCTGGGCTAACGCGGCTACAGTGTCCTCTGCGTTGGTGATGTTCGCGTGCAGTCGGGCTTCTTTTCGCTTCAGTTCCTCTACGACCTGTTTTTTCTCTTCCAGCTTCTTAAGCTTGGAATCTGCTTCTTCCAAGTACCTTTTTGTCACCGAGAGTTTTTCCACCGCGTTCTGCAGTTCAATCTCCAGCAAAGTAAATTCTTCAGTCACGCGATTGTACTCGGCGTCCAGCTTTTC
>CAYGVV010000232.1:0-3167 GCA_964353395.1 uncultured Candidatus Bathyarchaeia archaeon
AGCAGTCAAGCTCTGGTGCTGTCCCAAGGTTCTATCTATTTAAAAGGGAGGGGGCGTCGCCGAGAGCAAAGCAGTATTTGTGGAAACGCTAAAATGCCGCCGCACCTCCATTTAAGTCACAAGGAGCACACTGGAATGCCTTACAACGAACTCAGAAAAGACTACCTGCTTGACCGCTGGGTCGTCATCGCTACGGAACGCAGCAGAAGACCCACAGATTTTGCAAAGCAGAAAACTGAACAAGCCAAAACCGCCACATGCCCACTCTGCCCAGGCAACGAGCACATGACGCCGCCAGCCGTTCTGGTTTATCTGCCGACAAACGGGGGAATCAGGAAAGACAAGGAGCAAGGAGACTTCCGCCACAAAAACTGGCTGATCCGCTGCATCCCCAACCTGTACCCTGCTTTTGCACCGCCAAAAGACCCAAGCGACACAGCAGAGATAATGAAAAGCGACAACTTCGGCTACGCCATCGGGTGCCACGAAGTACTCGTAGAGTCCCCAAACCACAGCGACCACCCTTCAGACACGGAACTGCCCCAACTCGTTCGCGTCATCAACACGTACAAAGACCGCCTAAGCGAAATAGCCCAGAAACCCTACGTCAAATACGTGCAGATTTTCCGCAACCACGGCTTAGAAGCAGGAGCTTCACTGTCACATGCGCACAGCCAAATAATCGCCACGCCATTCATCCCCACAATCGTCAACGAAGAACAGGCAGCAAGCAAAAACTACTACACCCAGCACAACCAATGCGTGTTCTGCGACCTCATAAAGCAAGAATCCAAAACGCAGAGACTCGTGAACGACAACGAGCACTTCACGGTTTTCGCGCCCTACGCCAGCGTTCACCCCATGGAATTCTGGATAATACCCAAACGCCACGCAGCAAACTTGCTCAGCCTAACCAAGGAGGAAACCGAAGCCTTCGCCCAGACGCTGAAATCCACGCTTAAAGCCCTCAAAGACCTCGTGAACGACCCACCCTACAACTACGGCATCCACCTAGCCATAAACAAAGACGCAGAAGACTATTACCACTGGCACCTGGAAGTTTACCCGAAACTAGCGATTTGGGCAGGATTCGAGAAAAGCACAGGCATGTACATAAACACCGTCCCGCCTGAAACCGCAGCCACAGAACTCAAAAAAGTCCTAAACGCCTAAAACTTCATTCTCATATTTCGGCTTAACCTGCAAAACATCTTCCACGTAAGCCCGCAGAGACTCAGCCACACTCCACGCTTGCGCAATGCAACCTCTCGGCGTGTGAGGCTCATCGCCATCGAAAATCTCGCTTATCGTTCCCAATCCCGCCATGGAGACTTGCCGCGTGAAAAAGGGCAAAAGCAAATTATCCAAGGCAAACTCAACATTCTCACGAGCGTAACATTTCGCCTTGAAAAACGCCGCCGTGAAAGGTCCCAGAAGCCAAGGCCAAACCGTGCCATTGTGGTACGCTTGGTCCCTGCTTTGCCTATCGCCAAAACAAGCACCTTTGTATCGTGAATCGTTCCTTTCGAGCGTCCGCAAGCCGCACGGTGTCAGAAGCTCACGCTTAACCACATCCACGATTCGCGCGTTCTTTTCTTGGTCAAGCATCGTGAAATCCAAAGCCGCAGCGATAGCCTGATTCGGCCTCAAAGACGCATCTACCCCAGCCTCTTCCACAGCATCAAACAAGCAGTTTCTCTGGTTATTCCAAAACTTCCCGTTGAAACTCGCTTGGGCTTTGTGAGCTAATGCGGCACAGGTTTCCGCGAGAGTCTTTTCCCTAAACCCGTCAGCCAGCAACTGCACTGTCCGAAGCGCATTATACCATAACGCTTGGATTTCCACAGCTTTTCCAGCTCTAGGCGTAACCGCTTCGCCGTCCACTTCCGCGTCCATCCATGTAAGCCGAGCACCGTGCGCAAGCAAACCGTCACCATCCACGTGTATGCCGAAAGCCGTGCCTTTAACGTGGTTTTCCACGATGTTTTTGAGGTTTTCCCAAAGCTGAAAATGAATGAACCTGTAATCGCCTGTGTACTTGAGATACTGCAAAACCGCGTTCACGTACCACAATGTCGCGTCAACCGTGTTGTAAGCCGCTTCGCCAGACTGGTCCTGCAAAAAGTTCGGAATCAAACCCTGCCTGCAATACTCACTAAAATCGGAGAGCACATTTTTGGCGTCCTCGAACTTGCCAGTTACCAGCATTAAACCAGGCAGCGAGATGAATGTGTCTCTTCCCCAACTCTCGAACCAGTGGTACCCAGCTATGACGCGTTTCCTGTCGTTGACGCCTTTCACTATGAACGTGTCCGCTGCCTGAAGAATCCAGCTTAACCAGTCATTCGCGTGAACCGTGGCGTGGAAGCTGTAGAAGTTAGCGAGTAATGTGCTGCGCTGCTCTAGTTCTTTCTTGAACGTGCGCTCTATGTCGGGCATGGTTATGCCAACTGCGTCTAAAGCTTCGGCGTTTGCTTGGTTGTTTTCGCCTGCAGCAGCCATAATGGCAAATTTGCCCTCGCGTTTCACTGGAACCGTGACCTCAAAGTATCCTGGTTGGTAGCAGTCGTCAGTGCTGCTTTCGCCGCGCATTAGCTCTTCACGGTAGAGTAACCGCTCTATCCAGTTCGGTTTTTCATGGAACTCGCCGTCTGTTGCCTGAACCGTGACAGCTGTTTTTGGAATGTTAAAGGTTAACTGCACTTCCCTGCTGCCGTTTTGATGTTGATTGAAGCTCGCGGGATTTCTGGACTTATCTACAACTGAGTGGAAATGCCTACAGGTCATCAGCGGGGTAATTTTAATTTTAACGTCGGAGTTGCTTCTGTTCAGAACCCTGTAAGCCGCCACCACGACGTTTTTCGCATGTGGCATGAAAAATGTCTTTTCCACCTCCACTTCCCGTGCATCGTAAACGTATCGCGGAAAAGGCGAGACAGAAAAACTCTTCAGGAACTGGTAGCCTTCGGGATAAATTGCGCCTTGAAACTCGTTCGCGCCAAAAGAGTAAACAAGGTCGCCAACGCTGATTTCCTCGTCCAGTTTCGAGAGGCACACTGTTCGGTCGCCAGGCGGATGCAGCGCAGCAACGAGCAAACCGTGGTACTTGCGCGTGTTTATGCCTAAAACAGTGCTGGAAGCGTAACCGCCCAGCCCATTGGTAACGA
>CAYGVV010000233.1:0-3152 GCA_964353395.1 uncultured Candidatus Bathyarchaeia archaeon
AACCGTTCCTGAACAAACTCTATGAAGAAAAAGTGTTGGAAAGAAAACTCTCCGACAAAGTTATCTATTGCCCAAAATGCGGCTCCTCACATGTCTCTTTCCGATACTGCTGTCCTTCATGCAAATCATTTAACATTCACAAGAGCTCATTGATTGAACACGTCAAATGCGGCTACTTGGACTTGGAAGAGAACTTCCGCAAAGGCGCCAACCTTGTCTGTCCGAAATGCGGTGAAGAACTGAAAAGAATTGATTTTGACTACCGAAAAGCCGGAATGTGGTGCGCTTGCAGAGATTGCAAAAAAAGCTTTGACGTACCCGTGCCTGAACATTACTGCATGGATTGCCACGCCATCTCCAATTTTGAGCAAGCAGTAATAAAAGACGTCTACTCCTACACTATGGGCGAGCACGTCAAGGCAAAGATGTCTTCAAACCTGTTTCTGATTGCCCCCATACGGGAATTTCTCGTGAAAGAAGGCATGAAGGTTGAGAGTCCTGCTTTCCTCGAAGGCAAATCAGGCGCCAAGCACTCCTTCGACATCGCCGCGTACAAGGCAGACGCCGCTAAAAAAGCCATAGTGGTTGATTTAGCCATATCAACGGAGGCTGTTGTGTCTGAGCAGCCTGTCATCGCCTTGTTCGCGAAGATATTTGATGTTTTACCGGACAAAGCGTTCTTGGTGGCTATTCCCAAACTCAGCGAGAACGCTCGGAAAATGGCGGAGTTATATAGCATTCAGGCGATTGAGGCTAAGAATCAGGCTGAAGCGGTTACTTTTTTGAAGGAGAAACTGGAAAAATAGCGGCTTAACCGTTTGAAAAAACAGCCACGTTGCCTCTTTCCGTAACCACTTTAACTATGAAAGTATCTTGGGGCAAAGTCAGGTCGCTGCGGACATGCGTGGCAGATTCACCCGAATTCATGAACACGTCGGCGCTATAGCGTTGGTGGGTTGTTGAGTCTGTTATCCAAATGGCGATGATATGTATGCTTGATGGGCTGGAGTTTTTTACGGTGAAACTTGTGCCATTCATTATTGCACGTGCACCCAAAAAGTCCATTTCTACAGTTGCTTGGTCCGTACTCAATCCTTCATTTACTAGTTCTATGCGGATGACTCCGTCACTTCCAACGTAGTCTGCCCAGTTGGCAGTCACGCTTAAGGAATAGTCGTTCCATGCATTGGGCGCAGGCATGTCTCCAATGGTGTAATTGAAGCCTGTGTCGGTGAAGGTAGCTGTTGCCCAATTATACGCTTTCAAGAACCATCTTTCTCCGTTTGCTGTTACGTTGTATCTGATTTGTATTTCAATTCCGCAAATAGTGCTGCGCGGATAGGTTACGGGGTCTATGGTGAAGTTGTTGTTAATGTCTAGGCGGCAAGTATCTGATGGGGATACTTTGAGTCTTATCCAGTCAATTTTCATGTCGAATGGTGTGGCGTCTGTTTTAGTTCCGGTGATTTTTATTTTCCAAGTGTTCCCTGAGCCCCGGAAGTTCGTGGAGTTGGTTGTTATTGTCTGGTTTTTTGTCGCGTCAGTTTGCCCTATACTGTCTGTCATGTATCCATCTCCTGCGGTCGGATACTGGCTTGCGGTATAATTGTATAGTTGAAGTCTTGTTGTCACGCCTGGCGTTGTGAAAGATAAGTCTGCTGTCCATTCAAGTTGTGTCCAGTTTTGAGCATTTCCAGTTCCAGACAATTCCACTTCGCATGTAAACTGCGTGGGCGGTTCGAAATTTCTGAACTCAATCTCAAAACATTCATATGTAATTACTGTTGTGTCTGCTGAAATGTTGTTTGTGCCTATAACTGTGAAGGTTGTTCCGTCCCATCTTATGGCTCCCAAGTCAAAAACTGTTCCTTCAAGGACTGCGCCAAGTATTAGCGTGTCGCCTGCTATGCTCCGGGTATTGGTTCTCAATTGTATCCAAGGGTGGATGTTTGCGCCCATCGTGGGGTTTTGCTGTGGTCCCCATGTGTTCGGAGCTGTGAATGTCTTGTATGTAATTTGTCCAGCTGTGGTTCCCCACACAAGTAAACCTTTGCCTCCGGTTGGTTCCCAAGCAAAATCAGCGGGTCGTTGCGCGTTAGTGTCAACTGTGGAGTCGTGTTCCGCGTGGACTGTCCATTCACTGCCGTCCCAATATGCAGTGTTGAGATCTGAGCCACCATCAACCACCATGAATAATAAATCATCCGAAACAGGGTCAGCTTTCAGCGTCACCCAATTACCCACTCCGCCCGCGGTTGTTATGTCTAAGAGTGTGTTTGAACTAAGTGCCGCGCCATTCCACGTTCTATAGTAGAAATCAGTGCTAGCGGAATGCGCCCAAATGAACATTGCTTCGCCTGTGGTTTGTTCATATTCAACAGCAAGGCATTCTTCTGCTGCTATTGCTGCGGTAGCGTCCCAGACAGCTGTTGCGCCCATAAGCTCCCAAGTTGAACCATTCCACGTGTAGCCGTAAACATCAGTATTAGCATCAAGATAGATCAGCGCTATCTCGTTATCATCGGCTGTGCCTGCACGTGTTCCTGGGCAAGGGGCTAAACTAACCCAGCGCACTATGCCCGTCGTGTATGGGAGGTCTAAAAGTTGCTCAGAACCCCAGCCGCTCTCATACGTCCAGATCGTATAGCCTATCTCGTTCGTGGTGGTGCCTCTTGAATAAACAAGCAACGCCCTGCCGCTTGTCTTCTCATAAGCCACATCAAAACATTTGGAGACGTTTGCAGTTGTTCCTGGGAAAGCGATGTCGTTTGTCACTGCCCATGCTGTCCCATCCCAAACATACGCGTCTAAATAGCCGTCATCAGACGATGTTACAACAATTTTCTCGAAACTTCTTGATTCAAGTGGGCAATACGCAACTCTCACCCAACGAACAGGACTACCAGCGTCTGGTAATTCACTCTGTGAACCCCATGTTGCATCCGCACCAGTCCATGTCCGTTCCTTAGTAGTGTTAAGTGATGTTGTATTATCCCTGTACGCAATAAAAGCATCAGTTTGGAAAGTAGAAGAATAACTGCGAAAATTCATGTAAACGCCGTCATTTGAGCTTAAGTCTGTAGAACTGCCTGAAACATAGCTAGTTGATCCGACAGGAAGGGCGTTCGAAGGATTGAACTCGTCGAAACCTT
>CAYGVV010000234.1:0-3144 GCA_964353395.1 uncultured Candidatus Bathyarchaeia archaeon
TGCGGATTTGAGACCTGCTGCTTGGGTTTCGGCGAATATCATGAAGTTTCCTCCTGCCACTGCTTCCATCGCGCCGAAGCCATCTTCCACTATGAAGTTGCCTTCCATAACTGGGATTTTCCAGCATTTCCTGCCACCGACCATGGTTTTCTTTTGGAAGCCATCGCCGAAGTAGCGCAAGCTGCTGCCAACTCTTAGCACCCTCTTGGTTTGCGGTAGACCGTTGAATGCCGTTGTGGTTGGGCAGGTCATGATGCACTGTCCGATACGCTCCATTAGTTGATGTTTGAGTTCGAAGCGGTCGCGGTTATAAATCTGGACGAGTGCACCTGGGCGTTTGTCCGGTGTCTGGTCTGCTGGGACGTAGCTTTCGACTGCAGCTTCTGCGGGTGCCATGATGACGCTTGTGGCGAAGCCCGTGGTGACGGTTGCGGCGACTTGGACCCATTTCTCGTTTTCCGCCGTGATCAATACGCGTCCAGCCCAGAGGGGAAACATTTCTGCGAAAGTATCTTGGATTTTCAGCGTGTTCCCTGCTGGGGACTTTACGGTGAAGATTTTCTCCTTGTCGTCGTAGTCTAGAACTTCCAGTTTGTTGTCGTTTGACATGAGTGAGACCTCGGATTGTTTTGTGTTCGGTATAATTTAAGAGTTTTCGTGGAACTGGCGCACTCTGAAAAGACTATACCCTTTAGGCTAAGGTTTAGGGTGTCGGGCCTGAGCGTACTTTGCCTTCGAAGGTAAAACCCTTACTCCAAGTGCGGCAGCTGCGCACTCAAGTTCAGTCTTTTGCGGGGTGTTCTTCTGGTGGAACGGTGCTGTTCCACAGTGAGAGTTAAAAACTCATTCCGCCAAGAAGGGTGTACGGATGCAACGAAGTATGAACAAGAAACTCGCGTTAGTCCTGTTAGCCATTTTACTTTTTGGTGTGGTCATCGTTCAACCTGTCAAGTCCCAATCTTCGAGCCCATCGCCAACTCCAAGTCAATCATCGTCACCCACCGAGCAGCCCACACCAACGGAAGAGCCTCAGCCAACGCCGCCTTCACCATGGGAACTTATCCTCGTGGTGTTCGCTTCAGTCACGCTCACAGCCCTGGTCATAACGGCTGCGCAAAAACTGCGGGCGCGTAGCACCGCCAAGTAACCAGGAAATTCCTTACTAAAGCATTCTTACCTGAGTGCAAAACTATATTAGTACGCAGCAGCAAAGAAATCGGCACTTAATCTCAGGTGAGAAAAATGAACAAACGCTTTATCAAATCATCTTATCCATCACCTCCACCACCTCCGCCTCCGTCACCCCCAACGAAAACTGGCAAAGGAATGAATAAAGGTATCATCGCTGCTGTCGTAATCGTTATAGTATTGGTTGCCACCTTGGTTCCACTCTTTGCTCTCAACATCATTCCGTTAGGTCCAAAAGCCTCTCCATCACCCGGTCCAACACCCACGGTGTCACCAACACCCACCGCTGTGCCCTCTTCCCCCGGAACTTCGCCAACCCCTACACCGAGTTTTTCGCCCACTGTGACACCAACTCTTTCTCCAACGCCGACACCCACTGGAACACCGAGCACTGTAACGTACGGCGTTCTCATAGGCACAGTAGTTGACACTTCAGGCGACCCCCTCGCCAACGTAACCGTTAGCATTGGCGGAAAAACAAGCGCGACCAACGCCCAAGGGTGGTTCAGCGTCGCAGATATAACGCCGGGAAACAAGCAAATCGTCAAGTTCAGCAAGACTGGCTACGCTTCAACCTATCAAGTAACAAATATAATTCAAGGAATAAGCAGCTTCGTGAAACCCGCTTTAAAACCCGTGGACAAAACTGAAACCTTTGACGCCACCCAAGGAGCAACAATTACAAACTCAGCCGACAACAGCTACGTCAAAATCGATGCAAACGCGTTAAGCACTAGGCTGGGAGCATTGTTCTCTGGAATGGCATCGGTTTCTCTAACATCATTTGACCCAAGCAACGAAAACGAAGCGAACGCGTTCCCAGGGGAATACCTCGGAGAAGCTGCTAACTCAACAATCGGGTCAATCAAGTCCTTCGGCTTCATGGATGTCGTCATTACTGACCCGAACGGTGAAGAACTACAATTGGCATCTGGCAAGAACGCCACCATATCTATCCCCGTTCCATCTGTGATGCAAACAGAAGCAGCGACGCTAGGAACGTGTCCGCTCTGGTACTTCAACAATTCAACCGGAATCTGGCAGGAAGAAGGACAAGGCACGTACGATGCAGGTTCAGCAAGCTTCGTGGGAAACGTCAGTCACTTCTCAACTTGGAACTACGACATCATGTACCCAAGAGCCTTCATAAGCGGTCGAGTCGTGGACTCAAACGGCGTACCCGTACAGGGCGCTCAAGTAAAATGCTGGGGTATAGGATGGTACATGCAGAGATGGGCCAGCGGAGAAACAGCAACAAACGAAAACGGCGTCTTCACAAAAATCCCGGTGGAAGTCGGAGTAACATTCAAGTACCAAGCGTCCAAAGGCGGTCACGAAAGCGCCGTACTGCAAGCTGGTCCCCTTACCCAGAATGAGGAATTCGACGTAGGCGACATAATACTTGATGCTCCGCTAATTCAGATTACACTGACATGGGGCGCAAACCCGCGAGACCTAGACAGCCACCTCGCAGCAAAACTAACCAGCGGTATCACCTTCCACGTGTACTGGGATAGCAAAGGTTCACTCACCACGGCGCCATACGCAAACTTGGACACTGACGAGAGATACAGTTTCGGTCCAGAAGTCGTATCCATCTCAAAGTTGCAACCAGGCACCTATCGATATTCAGTTAGACACTACGCAGGAAACGGCAATATATCTACATCAGGAGCAGAAGTTAACATCGTGGTCCCAGGCGTCGGAATATACCGATATACACCGCCGGGAACGCAGTCTTCAGGCACGGACATATGGAGAGTCTTCGACATAGTCATTGACTCATCGGGCAAAGTCACAGCAGTCAACACAATAAACGATTACGTCACAGGCGGCGACGAATCCGCCCTGTTGTATCCTCCGTAATGCAGAAGGCAAGTCTACATAACACAACATCCTCTTTTCTTTTACATGGACTTTTTTCGCTTAGCTTGCTTCTGAGAACTACTGGTTTAT
>CAYGVV010000235.1:0-3130 GCA_964353395.1 uncultured Candidatus Bathyarchaeia archaeon
CTTCAGGGAAAACGCTTACTAGTCCTGCTCTGACTGATCTGAGTACTCCGACTGCTGGTCCCAGTGTGGATACTACGTCTCCTAGCTCTGATACTGTGCGTAATCTTAATACGATCTGTTCGAGGGCGAGTCTTGCGTTTATGATGAGTCTTTCCATTTTGCGGACTTCGGCAAGTTCGTTGGCGAAGACGTTTGCGCGTGCGGTGTCGTGTTTGGTGTAGGCGTCAACTACTCTGGCGAAGATGGCTTTGTCGCGTTGGCTGAACCTGTCTGTGGCTTGATCGAGTTTTTGTACTTGAAGTTCTATTCGTCTGACGGCGAAGTCCAGACGTGGTTTCAGTGGACCTGGTGGTTTTACTGCATCTTTTAGACGGTTGGTGAACGGTTGGTCGTCCCGTTTAGTTTCCCATTTTTTCGCGAACCTTTCGGACAAGTTAATTCCTCTAAAACACACTGGATGCGTAGAGTAATCTTATACGTTGTTAATATGATGGAAATATGCGCGTATATATGTACAGATATATGTGCCCGAAAAATTTGCTTTTGGCTTTAATTGGAAAATAAAAGATGTGAGTAACGTTTTTGGGGTATTAGACATAAACGTGTTAGTTAGACTAAAAAGAAACATAGTTGAATTGCTATGTAAAGGTGAAAATTGATGAATGATAGATTAAAGATATTTGCCATTGTGGCGCTCTTAGGGTTCATGGCTGGGGTAGTGGCGCAGCTGGCAGCTGACTATGCAATTCCGTGGCTTATGAGTGTGCTTCCAGCGCTTGTTCAGGCTAAATTCCTAGTTTCAGGATTTGCTGGTGCTTGCCTTACGCTTGTCATGGTTAGCATTTGGGCTTACTTCACAAGAAACAGAGACCAACAGTATTAAGGCTTCAGCGTTCTCCCTTTCTTTGTTTTTAAAATCCCAGTTTACACACTTTCTCGTTCTTTCTGGTTCTTTTCGGAATGGTTCAGTGTTTTGAAGTTTTTGGGTGGGACTCAGTAGCGGAAAAAGTAGTCATCCGCGGGAAGCGTCTTCGTACCTCGATTTCCTCATCGTCCGCATCTATAGGAAACTGAAGGAACTTATTTGCGTTTTCTAAGAATTTTGAAGACTTCAATGTCTGTAACATATTCAAAACCTACCTTTAAAAGCTCAACTATCTGTTTTACCGTAGCCAAAAAACGGTGACCGACGGGAAATAAGCTGGTACGTATCTCATACAGAAACTGGGATGTAGGTAACCAAAGTTGTTCCCAGCGTACGCAGTTTGTGGTTAGCCTAAACTCGTTTTCCTTTTCGTTTTCCTTTAAACCATACTGCAAAACCCACGATTGTAGTTGCAGAAGCTGCTGCTGATAGCGCAATCCATAATCCGTTGGTCGCGAGGTAATAGCTGATTCCTGGATGAAAGGGCTCAGTGGTTGTGGTGAAACTCCACGACACGGGCACGTCCATGATTGTCACTGATACGTTATAGGAAGTGGCGGGTTTTAACAGTTTACCAGGATAGAACATAGTCCGATACGTCAGAGGACCCGTAGTTTCGCTGGTTACGCTGGCGAAATTCACTTCGGGAGTCACGTGTAAATCATTCAATGATGCGGAAGCTAAAGCATCCACTGTGATTGTAGTGTCAAGGGGAATATTCGTGGAGTTAGGCGGTGGACCCAATGTAATGTCCATTCCGTTAATTATCGAAACGTAACTGGAAGGTGTGGAGTAGGCAGACTGTGTGAGGAGAATTGTCAAAAACACGATGAGGAATGAAGCTGAAAATACCACGGCAAGACGCAAAGCAGTATGCTGCTTCTTAGAGAGATTCATTCCGGCTTACTCCTGCTTGGTGTCGGGAACTAAAGCGGTTCTATAATTTGTCTGCAAGTTCAACGTAAACTCTTCCATTTTGGATTTTGCATCGGTAGCTCACTCCTTGATACTTTACACTATTAAGGCTCTAAAGTTTATCTATTTCAAACCAACGCTGTGATTTGGGTTTGCTGAAACAAGTCATAATTGGTTGTAATGAAAAAGAGTAGAAGGTGTGCGGGAGAAGTGTCGAATCAACGTTTTATGGCAAGCATGTGCCCCTTGTGCTTGACCATCCTATGTGTTCTCAGCTCATCAGGAGTGGGAAAATAGGCTGTACATAATCTGCACTTAAACGATCTTTCGTTAAATAAATATTTGTAAGTATACATTCGGATTCTCAACTTCTAACATATGCTTTGCAAAATCGCTTCTTGCAAGTTCATTTAAACAGCAGCCCCGAAGCTAATAAACCAATGCTTCGTTTCCGCCAAAATCAGTTCTAGCTTTTTTTCCAAATCATTCTTCGAAAAAATCAGCGTATAATTTTGTCAGTAACTATTGAACTAGTCTGCTTTATGCCTGTCAGTTTTGCGATTTTTTGAGTGCTTCCTCCCATTTCGGAGGAACCTCTGAGCCTGAAATCTCCCACTTAATGACTTTATATGATTCCGTTAATGGTTTAAATTTTTTCATCGCCTGAGAGTGTTGCCCAGTATGCGCGAATTCGGTAAGAGCGCTCTCATTTGCCCATACAGATAGTACTCCTCCTTTCTTACCAAAGAACTCCATTCGCATTGAATACCCCACGAGACCCTTCGCTGTCTTCAATTGTCCCTGTACTTTACGAGCCTGCATAAGAAAGCTGAAAAAAGACCAGATACTCTTGCGTTCTATGATACTAGCTTGTGCAAGGTATTTGCTTTTAGGGTTAACTTCCGAAAACGATTTCCACGAAATGGTAACCATAACAATCCTTTAGCCTATAAGTGCCTTGTCACTATATAAGACTTGAGTCAAGCATTATGATGCAAAAAATAGGGGTTAGGTTAGACTAAGCTTTATTCTAATTAACCATAGAAATTCAACGAACAGTTTTGCTAGTAACAATTTAATCCCACACAACACCTAACCTTAAAATCGCGGACTATTGCATACAAATTTTTTGCCGTTTCTTAATGTTCGTTGAATTGAACTTTAATCTCAAAAAAGAAAGACAGGGTTAGAGAGGTTCAGCGTTGCAGAGGTTTTCCGCCTTCGCGCCAGCACGACCGCAGCATGTACAAGCATACTTTGAGTTCTTTACGAGCGGTTTCATCTTCGGTG
>CAYGVV010000236.1:0-3099 GCA_964353395.1 uncultured Candidatus Bathyarchaeia archaeon
GGTGGCTCCTTACAAGCTGACCGGTCTTGCCCTTCGTGATTGCGCCGCTGAAAATTCTGCCAATGGCAACTGTTCCGCTGTGTGGATCAACTTCAATGGTGCAGATGCACATGAGCAACGGAGCATTCGGATCAACTTTCGCCATGCCAACACCTGTTGCACTGCTGGCATCTCCAGGCCAAATCTGAGGTTGCCTGTACGGCTGAGCCACCAATGGGTTAGGCAGGTGCTCGCAGAACATGTCCAAAATCGGTTCTGGCAAAGGTGCTCTCTTGCTTAATTCGTCAACTTTTCTTCCAATTTCTTCTGGCGCACCAGTGTAAGCGTCAATGATGTCTTTGAAGGTAACTTTCTTCATCTTCATGTGGGTTGCGTTTAAGCCCCATTTGTGAAGTGCTGAACCGAAAGCTACACGACCATCTTCAACCGTGACTTGCCAATCTTTCTTGTGCTCAGCAGGTGCGTATTTTTCGATGAGGCTGTTTACTCTGAGGAGAATCTTTGCGAATTTTCGCTGGATCTCTTCTGGGGTTAGTTTGATTTCTTTGATGAGTCGGTCAACCTTGTTAATGAAAAGAATCGGTTTCACGCGTTCGCGCAGAGCCTGCATGAGAACGGTTTCTGTCTGCGTCATGGGTCCTTCAACTGCATCCACAACCACGAGTGCTCCATCAACTGCTCTGAGGCTTCTGGTTACTGCTCCGCTGAAGTCGATGTGTCCAGGAGTGTCGATGAGGTTGATTAGGTAATCTTGGTTATTGAGAGTGTGAACTAGGCTGACGTTTGAGGCGAAAACGGTCATTTGGCGTTTCTGCTCTAGGTCCCATGAGTCTAGGAACAGTTTTTGTCCTGCGGTTTGGGTGCTGATTATGCCTGCTGCAGCCAATAGGCTGTCTGATAGTGTGGTTTTTCCGTGGTCTACGTGGGCGATGATGCTGGTGTTCCTGATCATTTCTGGGTTGTCCATTAGTTTAACTATTTCTTCGGTTTGTCTGTAACGTGCCATAACTATGCATTCTCCATTCTGAATGAATCATATGTGACCTGTAAGGTTTCTTTTTTAATGAGGGAAAGCATTTTCTGATTCTCTCTTAAGAGATAAGCTACATGCAAATTGAGACTGTAGCCTATTAACTTTATGGCACCTGTTGCGCGAAACACTTGAACATGAAAACGGTTGGTTTCGCCTTGGATAAGCTGGCATGTCTGTACTGTTGTGCGATTTTTCTTCTATACCCCCTCTATAAATACTATCAACATGTGCTGAGCTGGCATGTTGGGGTCTTGTGGCTTCGTTGTGATGAAGGTTTTGAAGAGCAATGACTGCATAGGGAAATAGGTGCTTTTCGCTATAGTTGCAGGAACAACTGTTCAGAAACTTCAGAGAGCGAAGATTGCTTTCAGAAATGGAGACTGTTGCTCGGAAAAAATTATACCAACCAACCCCAACTACGGCAGGAATCGCGTTCTGGATTAAAATTTAATCCCCAAACCCAAACCCCAAAACACAAACGACTACTACTTATACACATATACACTCTCTCTGTCAGACAGACCCAGACAGACCCACAAAACATCAGAAGCTGGTTCAAATCGTGTAGCCCCCACCAAGGTAGCCACACACACACTTTACGACCACGACGGACGCGCGCGCTCACCTCCACGAGCAATAACAGTCATTCTTAAATCTTTGATTTTAATTACGCTTTTTGTGGTGGGATTATTCTGAGAAATGGAGTGGGTTTAGTTTTAGTTGCTTCAATACTATTTATGATGTTTGCCTTGCCTACATATTATGTTGAAGCACAATCCAGTGGCACTTTCCCTGTAGAGGGTGCATTTAACGGTATGATTATTACCTATAGTGTGTCTGGCGTGGACCTTGGCACACCCATCGACACATCTGGTTTTACTACCTCGCGCAATTACGATAACGCCACAGTCACTGGAAGTACAGTTACAATTTCTGGTACTGTTCACCAGGAAAATGGATACGGCGCGGATGTAACTGTGTCTTTACAAGTTGGTTCGGCAACCGATAGCGTCTCTTATTCAGGAACCACGCCTTGGGATAAGGCTTTCAGTGTGAGTGTAAATGTGTCAGCTGGAGCCAAATCTGGTAGCTTTTCAATAGATATGACTGGAAGCTATAATGCTGGGTCCCGTGGTCTAATAGTGTCAGGACAGTTTCCGTCTCCTACCGTCGACCACATAACAATAGTTTCGCCCAAAGATAATGTAATAACTGGAGGTGATCCCTTCACTGTAACAGCCACCGTTTACGCTAGTGGCAATTCTCAAGTTGAAGATGGAACCCTAGTGTATTTTGGCTTAAGAGATAAAGAAAGCGGAACCTTAGCGGGAGCATCTATTGATCCTCCATATGCGTATACTGTGAATAGCGAAGTAACGGCGACTTTTACTCCGCCCAGCGCTCAGTACTGGTATGACCCACTTCACGCCAACTATGCTGGGCAAAACTCCATCACGATAATAGCTACAGCTGAAGGTAAACAAGCTGAGTATGAAATCATCATTCTAAATCCATCCTCGACCACTGCTCCAACTCCAACACCTACCACAACTTCGTCAAGCAGAGTAACACTGGTAAGCAAAGTTGTAACACTGAACGAAGCCAACCCATCAGAAAGCTGGTTGGCGCGTTTAGCTAAAGGCGATGACGTTGAAATATCAGCAATCACGCGAACTGGTGATGGCGCCGATTTTGAAATCATCAGCAGCCTTCTAGTTACCCAAGAGATATATAGACTCACCTCAGGCATTTCGCCAGCTTCTTTCAGCATCAACGGATTACCCGTTCAAGAGATAACGATTAAAACGATTGAAGCGGGTCAAACGTTCTATTGGACCGTTCCTTCGGACGACACATACCAGTTTAAGATTGAAAAAATCGGGGACGAATCCATAATAGATCTCACCATAATAACTGAAACATCGCAAGCGAACGTCAACTCTTATCTACCAATTGTAATTGCAGCGGTTATAGTCGCTGTGGTAGTTGTTGTTGCTGTTTCAGTTCTTGTTCTACGTAGGAGGAATCGCCCAAAAATTTCGCGCCTGCAAGAAGCAGCTCCGCCA
>CAYGVV010000237.1:0-3093 GCA_964353395.1 uncultured Candidatus Bathyarchaeia archaeon
GCAGATCCGAGTACTCCTCGCCTACTCCTTTGATTCTGAAGAGGTCTGCAATGTTAACCCACTCCAGAATAAGGCTGCCAGAAATGCCTGTTTTTTCAGCTAATTCTTTTCTCCCAAGAGGCGTTGCTCCTGCATCCAATAAATCATACGTCGTAATGATGTCAATTGAGTTGAGTTTCTCGGCGTAAACAGGACCGATTCCTTCAATGTCAATGATTTTGGATCCACGATCACTTATTTCTTTGACTGGTGTTTGACTTGGTTTTTCTTCGATCGCCTCCGCCGTTGAGCGACTTAATTCTGCTTTTTGGGTTTGGATTACAGGACTTTGAGGTTTAGGTTCGGGACTCTTCTTTTGTGGCAACCAACCAGCCTGCAAAGCAATGCAACCTACGAGAGCGAAGATTTCAACGAGCAAGAACCCAGCCTCAACCCACATGAGTATATCCATGACCATTCCCAGAGCCCAAGGAATTATTAGAAGGGTCACGCATGCAATAAGGAGCAGCAGAAGCCCAAGGATTATCCAGCTATTTTTCATTTGACTAACTCACCCCCCTTTTCAATTTTTGAAGGCAACAATTCCATTTTCTTGTTCTTAGCTTAAAACATTTGTGATAAAAAAGCGCGCGCCAGAAATTCCCCATGGAGATACGCCAAGTATTGAGACGTTGATTAGCGAAGAGGCGCTTCTGTTAGGCATGTACCTGAGAAACGAAAAGAAGGAGTGGCTGCCAAGAATCGGACTAGCCGCCTGACCAGACTGCAAACTTAAGTTTACAAAATTTCAAGTTCCCGACAAATATCATCAAAACAGTCTGCAAAATATCCTTCAAGAATTTTATTGCTTTTTCCATCACGGTTTTGTTTGCTCCATTCCAAAAATTCTGCGCCTGCTTGTTTTCCAGAGCAATAGATTATTTCCGCATTAGTCTGAGCCAAGGGACTCCAAATGTGCGCATCGAACGACCTGACCTTAAGACCAATAATAGCAATCTTTAGTGAGCTTACCACTAGTTCCTGGTACCTTTTTCGCTGTTTCACTATAAAACTTCTTCCTGAAGAGTTGCTTTTTTGGGGTTCAAAATAACTCATTATCGGCGGAATAGCATCACGAGCTAAACGTTGTCGAAATTCGATGGGGTCAATTATACATTCGACTCCTCCTCCATCAAACGAAACACCTGTAAAAGCTATATTTCCTAATGCTTGCATTCCAGCACAAAACAAGTTGCAGGTTCCATGTGGAAGGCAGAATTCTATTTGATTACCCTGAATTTGTTCGACTCCGAGTGCAGGTTGCAAGTTGTTGGCAGTTAGACAAATGGGAAGCATCCTTTCATAATTAATTGTCACCAAACTTCCTCTCAAGTTCCAACCTGATTTTTTTATGAGATTAGCTATTCTAAAGTAGAGGCTACTTTTTTGTGGAAGAAAATTGAAGAAATAAGCAGCCATAGCACGCTGTAATGGCGGCAGCCAAGTGTTCTGTTCGCTGGATAGTGTTTGCATTCCTTGCTCAAAATCATTTTGAAATAGCTTTCTGTATTTTTCAGGTAATTTTCCCCATGTAGTAGGAGCAAAGGCTGTTAAAGCATCAAATAATTTATTCCCTAATGGTGGAACATCCGAGATGTCAGAACCAAAACTTGCGCCAGCCCCGAATACTGCTAAATTCATTGCGTCACCTTCGATTGTTATCATTTGGCAATACAACTATAAAATTTTCTCAAACCTTATGTGTTTTTTATTTTTGTTTTTTGTTGAGAGAGAGTTAGTTAGGGAGTACTAGGGAGAGTTAGTTAGGAAGTTAAGTAGTTTGGGTTTGGGGGTTCACTCTTTATATAAGGAGGCTACAGTTTTTTCCGAGCAAGAGAGGTTTTTCAGCTTTTTGATAGTCAACCTATGGTTCTCTCAAGAGTAGATTCTATATATAGAGGGGGTATAGACAAAAAATCGCACATCAGATAACCAGACAGCAGCCAACAGCCGTCAGCAGCAGAAACGCACACACCGCACTTTTCCGCAGCAAACCGCAGCAGAAAAGACCCAATTTACAGAAAACAGGCTCACCCCACAAACAACCCCCACAAGAGCACCAACAAAAACTGACCTATGACGCATTCTCTATAGTCTCAAGAACATTCACTGTGGAGTTTATCCACCTCAGGTAAGCGTTCAAAGTCGCCCTAAGAGCAACAGTGTCCCTGGCTTCAACGTCCAACACCAAAACCTGAGAATCACGCTTCAACATCACCTCAGAACGCGAAGCAATCTGCCTGTTAACTTCAGGAGTTAAAGCATTGACAAGCGCAACCAAACGTTTTTCATCGGTGAACTGCAAACGAACAGTGGCTCTAGCCTTCACAACGCTTAGCTCCCCTTAACAAGACAAAAGAGTGCCAACCTAAAATAGGTTACAGCACAAACAAGAAAAAAATAAAAGAAACAAAAAAGAAAAGAAACTATTTGGTTTCTTCTTCAGCAACCGCTTTAGCGGTCTCTTCCACTGGTGCACCTTTCGCTGCACGTTTCGCTACAATTCCAAGCTTCGTCATTGGCACGTATGCTCCACCCGTAAAGGTGAAATTGCATTTGCCGCATTTCCAGACGCCAACACTTAGCCGCTTAACTTTAACGAAGCCGCATTGAGGGCATTTGTGGGCAATTTTGAGTCCAGCGGTGACTTTCATGTATCGTTTGCGGACTGTTGCACCGTACCGAACCCCTAAACCGCCTGTATGACCAACTTTCTTTGTTCTCGCCAACTACATTCACCATTTCAACGTCTTACGCAATTCAGCTGCTTTTTCCTGTGCAAGCTTTGAGGCTTCTATTATCTGTTGCGGTGTAAAGTAACCTGCCAAGCCCTTCTGTATAGCGCAGATGTCGCCTTCATCATTGATAGCCATGGAAATCCTCGCCTCCATCACTTGCTCCTCTTCCAACCACGGATCAACAACCAACTTGTCATTTATCTTTCCAATAGTAACCGTAATTGGGTGGCTTCTAAGCGGCAGCGGTGTGTAGCCTTGCTTAATTTTTACTTCGCCATCTTTGACTTCGTAGTTAGGCATCTTCGTGTTCAACAAA
>CAYGVV010000238.1:0-3082 GCA_964353395.1 uncultured Candidatus Bathyarchaeia archaeon
ATTTTCTTCAGAATCTCCTCAAACACGACATAGTTGTCTTCGAAAGTCTGCGTAAGGAAATATGTTGCACCATACTTGTCTCCGACAGAAGTGACTAATCGGTTCTTCTCCAGAACTTCCAGGTGATACCTAACCGTCTTGTAGTCCACTTTAAGCGCGTTTGCCAGTTGATTCGCGTTTTGCGGAGTCTCATGTATTGTCTTGATCATTTCCGCACGGGTTACGCCGCCTCTTGTACCTGCTATTAGCCATCCAAGCAGATACTTCAGCGGGCGCGCGTTTACAGACATCTACTCTGCTCCAACTAGAGATTCTTTTATCACATCTTAACCCGTTTCGGTTATAAATGTGTCCCTACTCTTCCACTTTTTCATTTGCGATTCCAACGGCAGATTTGGTATAGAATTGGGTCTGATTTTGAAAAATGGTTTTAAGCGATTCGAAACTCTTCAGTGGCTGAGAGCGAAAACGCAACACCCCACTCTCCCAAAAACTCGCGGAGATTCAGAGTAGTTGAAGAGGACTTTGCTCCTCTTTTTCTTTGAACTGCTTTGAACCTTCGCGAGCCAAGAAAAATCGGGTGCTGCAACAATTGAAAACAGAGTACTTGAAAACAGCAGAAAGGAATATGCTATGATTGGAATCTCAGAAAGCAGAATCATCTTGATCCAAGAATTAGACAAGAAACCTTCGAGGACGTGACTTGTTTGGGTATTGTGAACAGGGCATTTAGAAACATTTCAAGACGCAAAATAAGAGCCTTACTGGTGATTATAGCCTTAGGTTTTTCCATGGCAATCATGATTTCCATTCCCGCAGGCATCGCCGCAAATCAACTATCCACACAGAGCTTAACTAACAACCTCGGCAACACAATTACTCAGACAGAGGCATCGATTAACCAAACATTAACCCAAATAGACTGCAGTCTTACCCCAAGCTTCGAGGGCTTCGGCTTTAGCCCTGGTAATTTTACGCCTGGCCAGTTTGGTGGCGGTGGTAATTTTGTTGGCGGAGGTAATTTTGTTGGCCGTGGTAATCTTAGCGCTCCGCCCGGCGAGTTCGGTGGCGGCGCATTTGGCAGCGGGGGTACCACTGCAATGAACCAAAGCCTTTACTCTGACATTAACTCCACACTTCCAGGCATTGCCGCTATTGAACCAATCCTGCAAGTATCAGAAGGACAGAATGTAACAGTAGAGCAATTCGGGCGGACGTTCACCCGCCTTGTGCCAGATTATGTAATCGAAGGAATTCCGCTAACTTCCGAACTTGTCGACAACTATCCTATCTTGCCAACGAATATAACTGCTGGCAGAAGTCTGAAGGCGGGCGATACCGGCGTTGTTCTCTTGAGCGAGAACAATTCTGCGTTTTTCGGAGTTGGAGTCGGCGGAACAGTTACAATTCTGAACCAGAATTTTGAGGTAGTAGGAATCCATGGGACGTCAGGAGTCTCTGATAGGACGACTTTGTACATGAACCTCTCTGAAGTTCAATCATTGACTAACAACACAGGGTACATAACCAGTTTAGAAGTGTTTGCTGAAAGCAGCACAGCCGTTACAGAGGTCTCCACCACCATAAGTTCTTTGCATCCAGAACTTTCCGTTGTTACAGCTCAGCAACGTTTAGAACAGCTTCAGACTGTGCAGGCAAGCTATACTACAGCACTACAAAATGCTCAATCAACAATGAACCAAACGCAGTCCATGGCGTTTGAGGAAATAGTGATCGCTGTTGCAGCTACGAGTTTAATCGTTTTGTTCGTGATGTTGTACACTGTGCGTGAAAGGACAAAGGAAATCGGCACGCTCAAAGCAATAGGTTTCAGTAACTGGAATGTGATGAGTCAGTTCATGCTTGAAGGCGTCTTGCTGAGCTTGCTGGCAGGCGTGGTCGGCGTAGCCATAGGCAGCGTTGCAGCGCCCTTTCTGTCATCGATTCTGCTTCCAAGTGTAAACCTGTTTGGCGGTTCAGGCGGTTTCAGGGTTGGAGCAGCAGGCTCAACTGCGGCTACCGTTGCTTTAGATCCTCAGCTTATTCTGATAGCATTCGGCGCAGCCGTCTTACTCGGCGCTTTAGGCAGCCTATACCCTGCGTGGCGCGCATCCAGAACAAGACCCGCGGAGGCAATGCGGTATGAGTGAAGTCGTATTGAAAATAGAAAACATGTCCAAAACCTATACGCTTGGCAAACGCAACGTCCGAGCCCTCTCAAACCTGAATCTCCAAGTGAAAAAAGGCGAGTTCGTGGCGATAATGGGGCCGTCTGGCTCAGGCAAAACCACGTTGCTGAACGTGCTGGGCTGCATCGACAAACCAACCAGCGGCAAAGTACTGTTGGACAACGTTGACGTTGCAGGATTAGCGGAGTCACAGCTTTACAAGATACGAAGAAACAAGATTGGCTTCGTGTTCCAGACCTTCAACCTGTTACCTTACTTGAACGCCCGAGAAAACGTGGAACTGCCCATGGAAAATAATGGAAAACCCAAGAACCAAAGAAGCAGCAGGGCGAAGGAACTGTTGGCAATGGTTGGCTTATCTGGCAGAGAAGAGCATAGGCCACAACGCCTTAGTGCGGGTGAACAGCAAAGAGTAGCCATTGCTAGGGCGCTCGCAAATGACCCTGCCATAATCTTGGCAGATGAGCCAACTGGGAACTTGGATACAAAGAACAAGCAGGAAATTGTACGGTTGCTTGCGAATCTCAACCTTAACCAGGGCACTACCATAATAGTGGTCACGCATGACGGCCAAGTGGCTTCACGCAGTGAAAGAATGCTTCTGCTGAGCGATGGAAGAATAACGAAGGAAAAGCAGGGGCTTCATTTGGCGAAGAAGCTCATTTGTCCTTTCTGTGGAGGCAAACTGCAGCCTGTTGATGAGAAATGTTCCAGTTGCGGAAAAACTGTTGTTTTGAAAAAGAAGTCTTCGGTGACGGAGAAGGTCGAAATCGTTAAATCTGACAACTCCGCGGGTTCCCAAGGTGGAAACTGATGGAAGTCCCGCCTGTTCCGCCAGTTCCTCAGCCTCAGGTTAAGGCGAAGTGTTTTCCAGCGGTTTTGTTAGTGGTGAT
>CAYGVV010000239.1:0-3055 GCA_964353395.1 uncultured Candidatus Bathyarchaeia archaeon
AAGCCAGACGTACAATTCTGGTTGCTTAGTTCCCGCCTCTAAACCTCCGAACAACGTACTTTGAACAGTGGTTGTTTCATACAAATAGATTTGATACGAAGACCCAAACCCCGCGCCATAGCCAGAAAGAGTCCACCAAGGAAATAGAATGCTGATGAATGCGAGAATACACCCGACAATTCCAACAAAGTTTATTCTCAATTGCCTTCCCCCGTCAAATCGTTGAGAATACTTGTATCTCTATGTGCATCGATAAATAATACTTTGGGTGGCATGAGGACACGAAAACGGGCTAAAAACCCAGATTTGGTTGTTCCCCGCTAAAAGAAGCCCAAAAAAACACGCCAAAACACCCATTGAACATGCAAAATGAGCTTATTTGGAAAGGTCATAGGAGTAAATGACAAAAAATTAAAATTTAATTCCCATACACAAAAACTGTGTATAGGCATGCGCATATACTTTCAAACGTTTTCCAACAAAAACGCAACAGGCGCACCAAGCGCCCGAAACATGCCCGCTCGGAGCGGGCAAACCAACAAAAAACCATAAACAAACATTGTCGTCGCATTCGCTCCTCCCGCTCAGGCTGTCCTCGACCCGCTCGGACGGAAGTGCAAGAGCCCCGCCCTAAAGGGCAGCCTTCGCTAAAATCGTTCAAATCAACAGCAAGACAGCCCATGTCATACAAATAACACACTATCACGAATATGAACGAAGAACCAAAAAATCGCCCTCCAAAGACCAAAAACGGTGCTTCTCAGAAGCCAACAGTTTCAACTTACGCAGAGGAACACTCGCAACGTAAAAACCCTTATCACCCTTCTTAGAAACCTTCAACATAACAGTTTCACCCATCAAATCACCCCTTCTATAAACCCAAAACAAACACTTAAACGTAAGGTAAGTAATCCAATTATAGGTAAGAAGTGAAAACAAATGAAAGAAACAAACAAACCCAATAAGCTTACTAAGCACAGAAAGGCAGGTATCCTATTTTGGGATGCTTGCCCTACACTCAGGATACTTGCTTTCCACAAGCACCCTCACAGCAAACATCAGTCCAAACTAGACGACGACCCCACAGGACTAGATCATGGTCTTCTGGGGAAGGTGAAATTATTAGTACGTTGATGGAACTTAAATGTTCTGGATGTTGTGTGGAGAGGTGGTTTTGGGTTTTTGGAACTTAATTCATAGTGTGGCTTCATAATTGTTTTAATCTTCAACCGTGAACTTTGTTTACATCAAGGTTGCGTGTACTGCGTGAATTGTGGGGGTTAATGACGAAAGTTGAATCTCGCCATGGAATCTGCAAGTGAAGCATATGTCGATTTGTCTGGAAAAGCAAAGTTGAGGATACTGCACGTTGATGACGACACAGAGTTCATAGCTGTTGCGAAACAGTGTTTAGAAGAACAATACCAGTTTCAAGTTGACACTGCGTTGTCTGCTGAAGAAGCTCTTAAAAAACTGGAGAATTCAGAGTATGACGCCATCCTAGCTGATTACCAGATGCCTGAGAAAAACGGGTTGGAACTCCTTAGAGCGCTAAGACAACAAGGAAGAGATATTCCATTCATTCTGCTCACGTGTAAAAGCAAAGAGGAAGTCGCCATCGAAGCTTTGAATTCTGGCGTGGAGCAGTACATCACCAAACATGGCAATGCAGAGGCAACATATGAAGAAGTGAACCGCAGCGTCCTTAGCGCTGTTAATAGCCGAAATACGGAAAAACTCCTGAAGGAATCCGAAAGTCGTCTTCGCCAGATCACTGAGAATATACAAGACATACTCTTGTTAACTGACAAGAACTTAACATGCACCTACGCTAGCTCTTCAATTAAATGGATTCTTGGATTTGAACCAAGCGAAATAATAGGAAAGCCTCTCAACCAGTTTATTCATCCAGACGACTGGGTAAGGGTAACGGAAGTCGCTAAAAAAGTTTTAGAAGATCATTCTGCAGTAAGAATAGAGATTCGCTGCAAATGCGCTGATGGAAGTTACACGTTAGTAGAGGGCAGCGGAAAAATCTTTACAGACGAAAATGGTCAGATCACTGGCGTAGTAATTACTGCTCACGACATCACAGAACGCAAGAGAATAGAGCAAACAGTGAAGGAATCTGAAGAAAAGTACAGAAAACTGTTTGAAGAAGCCTTAGACGCCATTTTCGTTGCTGACGCTGAGACAGGAATCCTTATCGATTGTAACTGCGCTGCAACGAAACTAGTTGGCAGGAAGAAATCAGAGTTAATTGGCATGCATCAGCGTTTCCTTCACCCAGAAGAGACTAGGGGAAAGTTTAGTGAGAGTTTTGAACAACACCTTGGAGACAAAGAAGGACGAGTAATAGAGACACAGGTAGTAACAAAAAATGGGGAAATCAGGGACGTTGCAATAAAAGCAAACCTGTTTGAGGTTAATGGCAAGAAAATGCTTCGAGGAGTATTCAGAGACACAACAGAGAGCAAAAAAATCTCCGAAAAAGCCAATTTTCATGCACGATTGCTGAACTCTGTGGGACAAGCCATCGTAGCCACAGACACTAATGGGACCATAACTTACTGGAACCACGCAGCAGAACAGCTTTATGGCTGGTCAGAGGCGGAAGTGCTAGGCCGCAATGTCGTGGATGTCACGCCTGCAGAAACTTCAAAGGAGCAAGCGGCAAAGAAACTTAATAAATTAATTGCGGGAGAAAGGTGGTCAGGCGAATTTGTTGCTAAGCAGCGTGACGGTACGCCTTTTTTGGCGATTGTGACAGATGCGCCGATTACTGATGATAAAGGAGAGATAATTGGAATAATTGGCGTTTCAACCGATATAACCGAGCAAAAGTGGATGCAAGAAGTCTTTAACGATGCAATCGGAAAAGTTGTAGAGCTTAATGAGAAACTGCGCGTTGTTGAGAGCTTAACTAGACATGATCTTCGAAACAAGCTTTCCGCGTTAAATGGTCTAGTCTACATATTGAAGAAGCGATGCGGCGAAAATCAGGAAGCCCAGCAACAGCTAAGGGATATCGAATTAGTTGCTCAGCAAATGTTAA
>CAYGVV010000240.1:0-3032 GCA_964353395.1 uncultured Candidatus Bathyarchaeia archaeon
TTCACCATGACGGGCTGGCGAATCGGCTACATCATAGCCAACAAGCAACTAATTGACAACATTACTAAGCTGAACCAGATAACCTTCAGCAACGTTCCAGTGTTCATCCAAGAAGCAGCACTGAAGGCTTTGGAACTACAGAAACAGCTCGCAACAAAAATCAAGCTGGAATATCAGGAACGTGCTAAAATGGCAAGTGAAATCCTGTCTAGAGCCAAACTGGAGTTCACAAAACCAGACGCGCCATTCTACGTCTTTCCAAAGCGCCGCGGCTTAGACTCGGAGAAATTCACTTTGGACCTGCTTGACAAAGGAGTAGCCGTGGCTCCGGGAACGGCGTTCGGCGATTACAGGGAGCACTTCCGCATTTCCTTAACCGTACCCAGAGACCAGATTGAAACTGCACTTAACAAGATTTGCGAGGCGCTGCAATGAAAACAGCCATACTTGGCGCGGGAAAAATGGGCGTATGGTTCGCAAAGTTCTGCAAAGAAAAAGGCGACACCGTAATACTTGCAGACAGAAAAAAAGACAAACTGGCACGATTGAAAAACGAATTGAAAGTTGAAACAGCAGATTTCGCGGAAGCGGTCCAGAAAGCAGACAGAGTCATGATATGTGTTTCCATCAACGCCTTCGAAGATGTCGTCAAAAAAATCGCCGCCAGCGTGCGCAAAAACCAACCAATCATGGATATATGCTCAATCAAAGAGACACCTGTCAAAATCATGCACCAACACTTGAAGGGCGCCTTAGTTCTTGGCACGCATCCAGTTTTCGGTCCTGGAAGCAACGGCGTAAAACACAAGGCGTTCATTCTTACGCCGACAAACGCTGAAGAACAAAAGTTCGCCGAAGCCTACCAGAAGTGGCTGGAACAAGAAGGCGCACGCGTCTTCATCATGTCACCCAAACGCCACGACGAATTAATGTCAGTCGTCCTCGGTTTTCCCCACTTCCTCGGTGTGGTTGCCTGTGACACCCTTCTTGAACAGGCGAATTATGCCGAAACCAAACAGGTGGCAGGCACAACCTACAGAATGCTGTTCACACTTGCCGAAGCCACGGCACTGGAAACGCCCGACTTATTCGCAACTCTCCAGCAGAGCCTGCCTGAAATCAGCAGCATTGAAAAGTTGTTCATGGAAAAAGCGCAGGAATGGCTAAACCTAATCAAACAGAAAGACCAGGCTGCCATAATCAAGAGAATGGAGCAACTCAAAGCGAAGCTTATGAAGACAAGCCAAGACTACAATCGATCATACGAAATAATGTACAAAATGCTAGAATCGACCGAAAGCTAAGCTACGCTTTCTCAGCTACGTGGCTTTGGGGTATGAGCCTAAAATTTTTATTAACGCCGCGTACTTCTCCAGCGCCTTCAACGCCGCCGCACAATGGGTTTCGCTTCTGTGTCCTTCAAAATCCAAGTAGAAATTGTATTCCCACGGTGTTTGCTTCGTAGGTCTGGACTCGATCTTCGTGAGGTTGATGTCTCTTTTCGCAAACTCACCCAAAGCATTATACAGTGAGCCAGGCGCATGAACTGCCGAGAAGATTATGGAAGTCTTGTCCTTGCCCGTCATCGGTGCATCTTCTTTGGATAAGACAAAGAACCGCGTGTAGTTCTCGGTGTTGTCAGTTATGTCGCGGGCAAGAATTTTCATGCCGTAAAGCTCAGCGGCTCTCGCGCTTGCAACAGCAGCCGCATCCTTCAAACCCTTCTCGTTTAGCATTTTTACGCTGCCCGCAGTATCATAAGTTGGAATAAGCTCTCGACCTAAACGTTCCAGAAAGTTGCGGCACTGAGCCAAAGCCTGAGGATGCGAATAAACCGCTTTAACATTTTCTAAACTCGTGTTCGGGTTTGCTATGAGGCAGTGGTCGATTTTCACGATGACTTCGCCGCAGACCTTTAGGTCATACTTGAGGAACAAATCGTAGTTTTGGTTGATGCTGCCTTCTAGGCTGTTTTCCACGGGGACAACCCCGTATGACGTTTCTTGTTTCTCTACGCTTTCAAAGACATCCCTGAAGTCCTTGCACGGCTTGACCCTTGTGCCTGCTCCGAAAAAGGCGTACACCGCGCTTTCGCTGTACGCACCTCGCTCGCCTTGAAAGGCTACCTTCACTTTTTGCTTCCCTGCTTGCGGTTTTTAAGTAGGCACTTGTTTATGCCGTTAATCATGGCTTCGACGCTGGCCATCACGATGTCTTCTCGAGCTGCCCGCGCTGAGACGATGTTGCCTCTTTCGTCTTCCACTTTTATGACCACTTCAGCCACGGCGTTGGAGCCGCCCGTTATTGCTTCAAGGCGGTACTCGTTCAAACGGATTTTCTCCAGACTATGCGTAAGCTTCGTTATAGCCTTCAGGACGGCGTCCACTGGACCCACGCCAGTCTCTGCTGCGATGTATTCTTTTCCGTCCAAGAGTAGTCTCACTGAGGCTGTTGGGATGACTTTGACTCCTGTCATGACGGCTAAGTCGCAGAGTTCAACGATTTTTTCTTCTTTGATGACTTCACCCATGACCGCTGTGGTTAAAGCTATGAGGTCGGCGTCGGTTACCATTTTACCTTTGTCGCCTAAGTCTTTGATTCTTTGAACTATCTCTTTCAACTGCTCCTCGTTCGGGTGAATGCCTATTTCCTCGAGTTCCGCTTTGATGCCGCGCGTTCCCGCGAGTTTTCCAGCCACAAGTTTTCTTGTGCGTCCCACCAACTCGGGTTTTATAGGCTCAAAAGTTAGGGGTTTCACTGTTACTCCGCGCGTGTGAATGCCTGACTCGTGAGCAAAAGCGTTTTCGCCCACAATCGCCTTGTTCGCCTGCACTGTTATGCCTGTCAACGTGGCGACCATTCTGGAGGTACTGTAGAGCAGACGCGTGTTAACACCCGTTTTGTACTTGTAAAGCATGTGCAGTGCCATAACCACTTCTTCCAACGAGGCGTTTCCCGCTCTCTCGCCGAGTCCGTTGACGGCAACGTGCACTTGAACCGCGCCAGCTTCAACAGCCGCCAACGAGTTTGCG
>CAYGVV010000241.1:0-2992 GCA_964353395.1 uncultured Candidatus Bathyarchaeia archaeon
GTCAAGCACTTTCTCTAGGGGGATGTTGTATTTTCGGCTGAAGCCCCAGACGTCTCCGCCGCGGCTTACGAACCGCTTTTTCTTACACGGACTCGCCAACTGTTTTTTCCTCCATCAAACGTGCTATTTCTTTCTCTACTTTCCATTGTGCTTTGAAGTGGGCGTTGTACAGGTTTATGATCTTGTAGAGCCAGTAAATTCCGCCCACGCCCAATGTAACTATAGTGATCAAAGCATATTTTTTTATCGGTATCGTCTGCGGCATAAACATTCGTTCTGGAAAAGCGTCTGCGAGAAAGGTATCTTGGTGCTTCTCGTGGAGCCACAGGTCCTTGGATAAGTAGTAATCTATGACGAACGCTGGGATAATTAGAATGATTGAGGCTGCCCATGCCTTGGCATTCATGTCACGCGGGCATTCCACGGTTGTTGGCATTTCTTTTCCCTTTTTCTTCAAGAACTCGACAATCTGCTTTTCCACTTCAGTTTCCCGACGAAAATGCCTGTTTCTGCTATCCATCATGCGGTAGAACATGGGGAAAAACGCAGCGCCGAAAGTGGCTATGGACGCCAAAAACCACATGGAAAACCACGTTACCCTCTCCGTTTCTGTTCTTACCTGCATGTTCATTTCCGTCTGTGCATCAATTCTTCCTGAAGCCTATGCTTGATAAAACAGACAGCCAAACTTTATAAACTGTTTTATTCAGCATGTTAACCAAGATGCAAACCCATGGCAAGCTGCTTTCCGTTGTAGTTCCCGTATTCAACGAGGAACCGACCGTAGGCAACGTTATCGAGCGTTTGGAAACCGTCCTCCAGGAAACTGGATTCAGACACGAAATAATCGTGGTGGATGACTGTTCACGAGACAAGTCGCTGCAAGTTGCATTGAGTCAGCATGTCGCGGTCTACCAGCTGAAGCAGCACATGGGAAAAGGCTACGCTTTACGCGCAGGGTTCGCGAAGGCAAAAGGCGACATAATAGCCACAATTGACTCAGACGGGTCACACCGCCCAGAGGAACTACCACTTTTGCTGAATCGCATATTGCATGGTCAAGCTGACCTCGTCATCGGCTCCAGATTCTCAACCCTGACTTCTGCAACCAGCAGACGAAACCAGGCTGGAAACCGACTCTTCAACGTTCTAATTGAAATCCTCACAAGAAACCCCATTTCTGACTCACAGTCTGGCTACCGCGTAATGACCAGTGAAGTTTTAAGAAGCATGAACTTGAAATCGGGCGGGTACGAAATAGAATCCGAGATGCTTGTGAAAACTGTCAGGAACGGCTTCAGGATTAAAGAGGTGCCTATAAGTTTTGAGCAGCGCACCTATGGCAGAAGCCAGATTGACCCTTTGGTAGATGGCTACAAGATACTTCTGTCCATATTGTCAGCGTACGTGAGGAGTTGACTAAGCCGTGACTGCCGTAACTGCTCCCAAAGTTTCGATAATTGTCGCCTCTCGCAACAGCGAAGAAACAATCGACGAGTGCCTCAAAGCTATTTTCGAACAAGATTACCCGCGAGACGCCTTTGAAGTGATTGTGGTTGACGGTTGCTCCATAGACACAACTGTCCAGATTGCTGAGAAATACACTGCCAAAGTGTTTTCCTTACCTCTCAACGCTGCCGCTGCATATAACTACGCCTTGAAAATCGCCAGCCACAGCATCCTGGGCTTTGTTGACGCGGACGCCAAAGTAGAACGCGAATGGCTCAGCAAGCTCGTCACCCACTTGGATGACCCCCATGTGGCTGGGGTAAGCGGTGCCATAGAAACCTGGAACGCTGAGAATCCTTGGGCGAGAAGCATCGGCTACGAACTCAAGAACCGGTACAGCCGCATTGCAAAGTTCACTGGGCGCATTGCCACCATGAACCTCTTGCTCAAGAAAAGCGTCATTGAAGAGGCTGGGGGTTGGGACGAGAACTTGCCCAGCCAGTACGACACGGACTTGGGCTTCAGGATAAGCCGCAAAGGCTACAAAATCGCTTATGAACCCGACGCTAAGTGTTACCATTTTAACAGGCAGACAGTGCGCGCTTACTGGAGGCAGCAACTGCAGTACGGCAAGAACACGCTTAAACTCTACTTCAAACACTCTAAGCTGGCAAGGGGAGATGAGATTACGGATTTCGGTATGAACATCCAGCCCGCGTTGCTGCTTGCGGTCATAGCCCTTTTCTTGTTGGGCATTGTGCCGTTGTTGAGGCTTCTGTGGTTCGCTTCAGGCACGGTTTTAGCCGCAATGTTCATTTACTACATATACTCAGCCGCGAAGATATCGCGTAAGTTTAAGGACCGTTCTGCGATGCGTTTGGTAGTGCTTTATTTCGTGAGGACGGTTGCTTGGTCATGCGGAGCCGCCGTCACCGTTGCCAAGTACATATCAGGAGATAGGAGATAACACGAATGACTAAGGTTTGCTTCATCTCTCCCGAGTACCTTCCGCTGTCAGGCGGCACAGGCTCCTATGTGTACTACTTATCCAACCAACTCATGAAAAACGGCTATTCCGTAGACATCGTTTCAGGCTCCAACCAAGCCAGAGATGTCAAAGTCAACCGGCAGCTTACCGTTTTTTTCCTCAAAACCCCCAAGACCCCCATCGTGAAATCGTTTCTTTTTGCTGCATCCTCCGCGAGGAAGCTAAACAGCGTTCGCGACAGCGTCCACGTGGATATTGCTCATGCTAATTTGCCGTTGGTTCCGAACTTCGCGGTTCCTCCAAACTTCGGAAAAACCCTTATTTCCACGGTGCACTCGACTTGGAAGGGCGAGGCAGAAGCCATTCGGGGCGAGCCGTACAGCAGGCTTAACCCGAACGAGAAGTTCATGGTGAGCTTCAACTGGTTCCTCCGAATTTTCGAGGAGAAAATGCTTGAACGCTCAAACAGGCTAATCGCCGTGAGCGACTTCACAAGAAGAGAGCTGCTGCAGTACTACAAGGTGAAAGAAGAAAAAATCCGCGTCATCCACAACG
>CAYGVV010000242.1:0-2967 GCA_964353395.1 uncultured Candidatus Bathyarchaeia archaeon
ACCTGTATTTGCCCGTGTTGATGCCAATCATCTTAGCTTCAAGCTCATTTTCACGAATAGCTTTGAAAGCCAAACCTAACTTAGACTTCATCACCCAGAAAATAGCCCCTATGGAAACCGCCGCTATCGCCAACGTGGCGTAAAAAAAGGGAAAGACTTGCGGTTGCGGAAAGATTGTAGGCGTTTGAAACCCAATCATACCTCCAAAAAAATCGTCAAATTGACTTATTATGGTAACTACAATTACCGAAAAACCGAAAGTAACCATCGCTAAAAACCAAGCCTTCAACCTAACACATGCAAGACCGATCAAGAGACCAATTCCAGCCGAAAACAAGCCACCTACAAAGAGCCCTATGATCGGAGGCAAACCAAGTTTAGTAGCTAACAAGGCTGAGGCGAATCCACCTATGCCTAAAAAAGCCGCATGACCCAAGGAACCCTGCCCCGAGTACGCTAGAAGGTTCCAACTTGAGGCATAAAGCGCAAAAATAATCATCAATGTAAGTACGTTACCAACTATGTATTCACTTCTCACGAAAAGCGGGAGAATAGCAACGAAAACTACGGCAGCTAGAGCATAGAGAAACTTTCTCGACCGAATAGTTTTTGACAATATTGCTTTGAAGTCCATTTATTCACCTTTTTTGCCGAAAATCCCTGTTGGTCTTATTACGAGCACTATTATTAGTAAGGCGAAAGCGATGGCGTCTTGCCATATTCCACCCAGCAGATAAACTGCCATGTTTTCAGCAATGCCGTAAAGTAAGCCGCCTATTACTGCACCTGGTATGCTACCTAGCCCACCTATTATGATGATTGCGAAGCCTTTGATTGTTGGAAGCGCTCCTATAGCTGGATTAAACGGAAAAAGTATTCCGTAAAGTGCGCCTGCGGCACCAGCCAACGCTGCACCGATGGCGAAAGTATAGAGGTACACTCTGCTGACATTTATCCCCATCAACATTGAGGCGTCGCTTTTTTGGCTCGTTGCTCTCATGGCCAAGCCAAACTTGGTTTTCTTAGTTAGCAAAATTAATCCGATGAGTATTAGAATCACGATAACAATGGCGAGTATTCGGTCGTAACCTATCGATATTTCGCCAAGAGATAGGCGGAGACCTCCAAGAGGGCTGGGAATTCGTATGTTGTAGTTTTCTGCCCAAAAAAGGGTGGCAACATTTTGAAACACATAGATTAGTCCGAGGCTGATGAAGATTTCGTTCAATTTCTCAGTTCCGCGCACCCTGCGAAAAGCGAATTTCTCAAGGAGAATTCCAATCAAAGCCACTGAACCCATCGCCACAAAAATGGACAAGTATGGGTTTAGACCTACTATGGTAGTAGCTTCGTAAGCTACGAAAGCTCCGACCATTAACAGTTGACCGTGAGCGAAATTGACTAGTTTCATGACGCCGAAAATTAAGTTCAGTCCAGTTGCTAAAAGAATGTAAATGCAGCCATTCGCAACACCCCAAAGCAAAGTCTCGGCAATTCCAGCGGGAGTAATCATTTTAATCAGCTTGACGTATTGCGCAATTTGACTATTTAAAACATGCGAGATTAATTAAAAAAAAGAAAAGAAGAGGTTTTGCCGAGAAGCTTACGGACTTCCAGGCGCGTAGTCTGCAGGTAGAACGAAATCGGCCTGTTTGAACGAACCTATGCCAGGCATGGAAGCGGGGTAAACCACTAAAGGCTTTAATGCTATAGATGTCGAGTTCCAGATGAGTTGTTCAATGAAAGTTTTCGGCAAGATTTCGTGATAGTTGGTGCCAGAGCTGAACGTTATTCTTTGATTCTCCATTATCAACAAGCTCTGCGGCATATCGGTTGCTTCCAATGCATCTCTCACCATGGCCTTGTCTAATGTTCCAGCTTGTTCGATGGCGTTCTTAGCAATGTAGACTGCGTCATAGGTGTCGGCGCCCATCATTCCCGGGGTTTTACCATCCCACTTCTGCTGGTAGTTGTTGACGAAAGTCCCCACTTGTGGCAGGTACCACGTGCTACCTTGCCATTGTGTAGCGATTTTTGATTCTAAGATTTGGTCGGAACCAGCTTCTCCCAGAAGAGCATAGAACGCTGGATCCTCGCATATTTCAACGGCAATATAAAGAGATTTTAGTCCTACGTCGCTTCTTCCTTCTTTAATCGCTTCAGCTGTGTCTGCAGTGAATCCTGCGATGTAGACTGCATCGGGTTTGCTCTCTTTGACTGAAATGAGTTGTGACTGGTATGTGGTGGCAGTTGTAGCATACGATACATTTGCAACGACATCGATCGGTAGACCGTCAGCCGCTATTATGCTTGACGTGACATCTCTGACTCCTCGTCCGTAGCCGTCATCCCGGTAAAGTACTGCTAGCCTAAGATTTCTGGTGGAATTAAAGCTGTATGTTGAATCAAGTATAGGCTTTACGCTGTCAGCTAAGAAGTGGGTGACAGTCGTGCTATAATCGGAAATTGTAGTGCAATAGTGGAACATGTAACTCATTCCTTCAGTGTCATTAATCTTTAGTGCGTTACCCTCGGGTAGGCTGCCTCTTCTAGTCACAAGGTTCAATGACGCCCCAGTGATTATAAATGGAACGCGATTGGTAATGGCTGGAATTTGACCATTCAGTGTTCCTCCAGTTGTTGCTCCTCCGATGAGAAGGTCCACTTTGTCGTCCGTCACTGCACGAGTCACAGGACCTGCAGTGCTGCCAGCTGCATCATCAACAGTGTCAACCAGAACTAAGTCGATGTTTACTTTTGTGTTCCATTCCTGAACCCATACTCCGCCTCCAGCGTTGATTTCGTCAATTGCCAGTTGTGCTGCGCGGTCAATGTCCTGTCCCTCTACAGTTTGCATACCTGCGACTATGCCTATTTTGATGTTACGAGCTTCAGGAGATGAAGTAGATGAAGGCGATGTGGATGGGTTGGCAGTTCCAGTGGGTGAAGGCGATGGAGAAGGTGAAG
>CAYGVV010000243.1:0-2965 GCA_964353395.1 uncultured Candidatus Bathyarchaeia archaeon
TGCAGATTTTTTCTGTCCAAGCCGCATTCTTGGAGCCCTTTGGAAAAGGGAACTCTAGCTATATGTTCAGCTAACAAAAACTAACAGAATATGTGTATTCTGGAAAATGTTAAATACTACTCACGATAATTCGTTTTCACCTAAATAGGAGAAAGAAAGAAAATGTCTGAAAAACGTAGTGTTAAATCAGCAAAAATCAGAGGAAACAAAACTCTCTACGCTATCGCTTTGACTCTAATGTTGACTTTTTCGGTATTCGCATTCTTGCCTAACGCTAACTCAAGGACTCCTCCAATAAATATTCCAACGTACGCTTATCTCGCGGTTTCACCCAACCCCATCGGTGTCGATCAAACAATGTTCCTCGTAATGTGGCTTCACATGGCTCCACCAACAGCAGCAGGCAATGCCGGCGACAGATGGCACGACTTCACAATTGAAGTCACAAAGCCCAACGGGAAAACCCAGAAGCTTGGCCCATTCACATCTGACCCAACTGGATCAACATACACACTGTACACACCTGATCAAATCGGCACATACACATTCGTGTTCAAATACTCCGGACAAGTGTGCTCTTTGTATAATCCGAAAAACGGTCTCGCAGGAGACGCGAATAGTGTCTACATTAACGACACTTTCCTACCCAGCAGCGTTACGGAATATCTAACAGTTCAGCAAGATCAAATTGCCCCAGTTGAGGAGTATCCGCTTCCAACCAACTACTGGACGCGCCCAATATCAGCTGACAATGTTCGTTGGGCTAGCATTGCTTCAAACTGGTTGCGCGGCGGTCAAATTGGCGGTTACAACCTTTGGCAAACTGGCTCAGGGCCTAGCAGTCCTCACATACTTTGGACTAAACCCATTGAGTTTGGAGGTGTTGTCGGAGGTAATTGGCCTCTAATCTCTGGATATACCAACAGTGCAGTTCCTGATGCTGGCTACTACTCGGGCGGCTCATACGAAGGCAGATTCACCAACGCAATGATTTTGGGTGGAAGAGTGTACTATGCAGAAACACTTGGGCATTCAAACACAGGCGGCGGTTACACCTGCATCGATCTGAAGACAGGCGAATTACTCTGGCACAGCGACGCCATGAACGTTTACTACAGTACAGCAATGAATACCTCCATTTCAAATTCCTCTGCCGCACCATCACTTGCAGCACCATCATTCGGCCAAATTTATGAGTACGAGTCACCTAACCAACACGGCGGCGTCGGTGGTTTATTATGGCAGTCTTCAAGCACAGGATTTGGAGCATCTGGTGTCACTACATGGCAAGCCTTTGACGCATACACTGGCAAATGGGCATTCAACGAGACAAACATAGTTGGAGGCACCCAAGTGTACACTAACAAGGGCGAGATAGTGAACTACGTGCTTAACTACAACACAGCAACGAAAAAGGGCTGGCTGGGTTTATGGAACAATACTGCAGAGCAACAGGGATTGCACTTAAGCTTAGGAACTGGAACTAATGCTTGGCAATGGAGACCTGACGGAAAAACTGTAAACATGGCTAACGCATACTCATGGAACGTATCCTTAACGGCGGACTTGGTAGGAAACGCTAACCCAGCAATCGTTCAAGTTATCCCTGGAGACATAATACTTGGCAGAAGCAGTGCAGTATCGCCAGGTGTGGGTGACAAGTTCACTCCAGACCCCTTCACGCTATGGGCAATAAGTGACAAGCCATCAAGCAGAGGCACACTTCTATGGAAACAAAGCTACGCAGCTCCATCAGATAACCTTACGCGGAGATTCTTGACGTTGCCAATAGACATAACGAACCGCGTATTCATCATGTCTGACATAGAAACAATGCAATTCTTAGGCTTCAACCTTGACACAGGCGACTTGATGTGGGGACCAACCACCATACCTATTCGTGCCTATAATTACTATGGCAGCGGTGAAGGAGGCGGACAGAGAGGCGCATTAGCTTATGGCAATCTATACGTGCAAGGCTTCGGCGGAGAACTCCTCTGCATTGACACAACCAACGGAAACCTAGTTTGGAAATACAACAACACCAACAGCGGAATGGACACACCATGGGGACTTCGACCCATCTTCTTAGCGGCTATCGCTGACGGAAAAGTCTACGCCTTCAACAATGAACACTCACCCAACGACCCACTATACAGAGGCAACTCAATCTACTGCCTCGATGCTTTCACCGGCGAAGAAATCTACAAAATGCTAGGCTGGTCTGGTCAATCAGGCGGTACAGGAGCCACAACCGCAGTTCTTGCAGACGGCGTCTTGGTGTACTACAGCTACTACGACAACTCGCTCTACGCAATCGGCAAAGGACCCAGCGCCATTACAGTTGACGCTCCATTGACGAGTATAACCAAAGGACAAAGTCTCGTCATAAGGGGCACAGTTACCGACCAATCTGCAGGCGCCAAAGCAATAGTAGCAAAAGGCGAATTCAGCAGCGTACCTGCAATCTCAGACGCAAGCCAAGCAGCATGGATGGAATATACGTACATGCAAAAACCGATGCCGACAAACGCGACTGGTGTTCCAGTGATAATATTCGCCACTGACCCCAACGGCAACACGGACCAAATAGCCTCAGTCACAAGCGACAGCAACGGCATGTTCTACTATAAGTGGACGCCACAACTAGAAGGATCATACGTGATCAACGCCGTATTCGAAGGATCAAACTCTTATTGGCCTTCAAGTGCAGCAACCGCCATAGGCGTAGATCCAGCTTCATCTGTTGCACCTACAGCAACCCCGACCCCGACTCCGACAGCCACGCCAACACCGACTGCAACAGCAGCTCCGACAGCTTCGCCTTCTGCAGTTCCAATCCCAAGCGAATTCCCATACGCCGCAGTATACATATCAGTCGCAGCAGTCATCATCATCATCGCCATAGCAGCAGTCGCAGTAATCCTCAGAAAACGCAAGTAAACACCAAAAAACCAAAACAACC
>CAYGVV010000244.1:0-2923 GCA_964353395.1 uncultured Candidatus Bathyarchaeia archaeon
TGAAGCAACTATCTCTTCAGCCTCTTCGTCTGTCATTTTCCAAGAACCTGCAAGATCAGAAATTTTAGTTCCCTTCCTTATTTTTGGCATAAGAATGCCTTCTCCAATTACAATATTGTGGGCTGGTCCTATTAATCGATTGTTAAGCTAAATAGCTTGCCTTTACAATAAGCATCGATTAAGACTATTACGCATGAGCTTAAATATAAAAAGCAAAGGCTATTATTATTATGTCGCGTTCCCAAATGCCCGCCGAGGGTGGGTTTAGAGAAGAGGTTCTTAATGTATTCCTTGCAATAACCCTGAGCGACAGGAATATTCTTTCCGTTCCTGAGAATATTCGGAACATCCCAACCAAAGGACGCAGAATCCCCGATATAACAACTGCTGAATATTTGGGAATAAGAGTGCTCATCGAGGGGAGAATATTTGATTCATTAAACACAGAGAAATCCTTGGTTGATGATACGAAAAAGAGAATTCAAGAAGGATTGTGCCCAGTTTGCATTGCGGTGTTATATCCTTCTGAATTGAGAAATGTCCTATGGGATGAAATAAAAACCCAATTGGTTTATGCTAAATTGCGCGTGAAGGTTATAACAAGTTCATCGGAAGAAGAATGGTTTGATCAAACTAAACTCCGAAAGACTCCCGATTCTCAAAGCTGTCAAGAAGGTAATGATTGCGGGGAAGGAGTACCTGGTTGAAAGTTTTGTGGACATTACCGAGCGTAAGCGTGTAGAAGAGGAGTTGAGAGAAAGCCACCAGAGATTCAGGGCGTTGTTTTCTGAAAATCCTGAAGCCGTTGTCTTCTGCGACAAGGATTTCCTCATAGTTGACGTTAATCCCAGTTTTACTGCGTTATTGGGTTATTGCCTTGAGGAAGTGAAAGGCAAAGACATCATCGACATGATTGCTCCTGATGGTCTGAAACAAGAAGCAAGCTTGAATGGGCAGAAACTTCAGGAGGGACACTTTGAATGCAACGGTGTTCCAAGAAGAAAAGATGGTTCTCAAGTTTATGTGTCCCTGTCTGGAGCTCCAGTGGCTGTGGATGGAAACATAGTTGGTCACGTCGCGGTTTGCAAGAACGTAACCGACATCGTCTTTGCCAATGAAGAATTAAACAGAATGTTTGAAGAGCAGAACAGAATGCTCAGTACAACAACCTTGCTTAATGAGAAACTAAGCGTCACTGGAAGTTTGACTAGGCATGATGTCCGGAATAAACTGGCTGCCATAATTGGCTACTCTTACATCGCCAAGAAGCGCTTAGTAGGCAACGACGAGGTGCGGAATTGTCTGATGCAGATTGAAGAAGTCACCAAGAACATTGTCAGAATACTTGACTTTGCGAAGACCTATGAGATGCTGGGCAATCAAGAGCGAGTGCCCGTGAACGTGGGCAAGATGGTCCAAGATGCGGCTTCACTTTTTGCAGATTTAAAAGGTGTAACTGTGGTCAATGAGTGCAACGGCTTTGAAGTTCTGTCGGATTCTTTGCTTATGGAACTATTCCACAACTTAATTGACAACTCGCTGAAGTACGGTGAGAAGATTACCCAAATCAGAATTTACACTCAGAAGGGTCAGGATGACACGACAGAGCTGATTTACGAGGATAACGGCGTAGGCATAGACCCAAACATGAAAGGCAACCTTTTTCAAAAAGGCTTCGGAAAGGGCACAGGCTACGGGTTGTACCTCATTAAACGAATTTGCGAGATGTACGGTTGGACTATTCAAGAAAACGGTGAGCCTGGGAAAGGTGTCCGCTTCGTCATTAAACTGGCGCAGTCACATAGTGCATAGGCTTGCATCGTTTTCCTACCTTTAGTTGTGTTTGGTCGCGATTGCAGACATTAGCTTAGTTTGTAGCCTATTTTCCTCAGAAAGGCTTTTCGTTCGCGTACGTTTTCTTCGGTCTCAATGCCGCTGCTTTTAGACCCGTCGATTACGCCCATGATTCCTCTTCCCTGCTCAGTCTCGGCTATCACCACTTCCAACGGATTCGCCGTTGCAGCAAATATGGTGCACGTTTCGGGTGCTGCTTTGACTTTGTCCAAGACGTTTATGGGGTAAGCGCCTCTCATTATTATCAGGAAACTGTGACCGCACGCTATTTCGAAGGCTTTCTCCGCTGCTATGCGCCTGAGTTCCGGGTCGTTTCCTTCGTGGCGGACGAGGCATGGTCCTGAAGATTCGCAGAAGCCTACGCCAAATTTTATGTTTGGCACGGCGTTGACTAGGGCTTCGTAGAGGTCTTCAGCTGTTTTTATGAAGTGTGCTTGGCCTAGGATGATGTTGGCGTCTGCTGGGGGGGTGATTTTGACTGTTTTAAACTCAAGCATCACGTGATCCCTGAGATTAGTGTTTGCCTGTTTTGTTTTAGGCTTTGTGGTTCCATGGCGTTTTTAACCCTTCCGCGCAAAGGTAGTTTTGTGGTTAGACGGGTTTGTGGGGTTCTTAATGGCAAATTTTATATCTCTCCGCAAGATGCATAGGTTCTCGGTGCAAGAAGCAGTTCTGCACATAAACAGCAATAGGAGTTGAAAGTAGAGTGTCCGAGAAAGAGATGCACAAGGCAACTTGCTCTGAGTGCGGTCAGGAATGCGAAGTTCCGTTCAAACCTGATCCAGCCAGGCCAGTTTACTGCCGCGAATGCTGGTCCAAGAAACGCCCCGCACGTGGCAGGCGATATTAAGCCTTTAACGCTTAACGCTTTATTTTTTTTCTATTCTTTATTTTTATATTTTAACCCGAACATTTCCTTGAATACGCATGTGTTTTGTGCAGACAAAACCTAAATATCAAGGAACCCGTTAAAGATTCAGAAAAACCCATTTGCGGGCTGGTAGTTCAGCTGGTATGAACGCTTGACTTGCACTCAAGAGGTCGGGGGTTCAAATCCCCCCCAGTCCAC
>CAYGVV010000245.1:0-2916 GCA_964353395.1 uncultured Candidatus Bathyarchaeia archaeon
GGTTCCCATGTTTCGTTCAGCGGCGGCGCATAAGCTGTGTCTGCTTTGGCTAGTTCGCGCACGGTCATCTGCTTCTGTATGGCGAAGCTTAATGCGTTTATGCGTTGGGTTACTTCTGCTCCGCCAACTACCTGCGCGACTTAAGTAATGATTTTGTTTAACTGTTTAGCGCTTTAACTTGTGCGACTGCTCCGGTGTCTGCCCACACGCCGACGGCTATGCGGTTTACTCCGCCTGGGTATACTTTGTCTAAGTAAAGTGTGACGTACCAGTAGGGAACCAGCGTCAGGTATTCTTCTCTTTGAGTTGGGTGAAACACCACGGAGACTGGTGTGTCAAGCACCGTGAAGGTGGATACATCTGTGCCGTCGTCGGCTTTCCACGTGAAACCTTTCACGGCGCTTCTGGCGAGTTCTATGGCTTGTTCGCTGGAAACGTTTAGTTGGGTATTTCCGATTTTAAGCAGGAACCACCCATCAGTCAACTCTTTCAGGACTCCGTTTTCGTAAGTTAAGTGCACGCCTTTCTGTGAAAAGTCAACACCGTTCTCCGTGTAGAACCATTGGACTTCTGTGGTGTCTCCTGAGACAGAGACCGTTAGCTTTGTGTTGTTCTGTGTGACTTGAGCATTTTCTGTTCCGTTAACTGAAGCTAACATGTTGCTCATGTCGTCAAAGTAGGAAGCGCCTTCGAAAGTCTTCAGTCTTCCAAGCAGGTTCTTAGCAGCATCCACAACGCTATAAGGCTGAGGCTGAGCATAAAGCAAGGAGCCCTCAAGCAGATTAACCTGGTACATCGACAACTCATTGCTCCTGAACCTGAAAACCACATCGCCCTTGCTATCGCTGCTGGTAAGTGAATACCGCAGAATTTCCTCAACTACCCCGCCTAAATCGGAACGAACCTCCACAGTGTTGCTTAATAGGGTGGCGTGGTACTTGGTAACGTCAATTTGGACAACATCCCGAAGAAAAGCAATCGCCTCGTTCGTGCCTGAACTCCAAGACAACAACTGATTATATTTCGACTCCAACTGTGCCTGCTCACTACTAAGTTTGTCCAAAGCGCCATACTGCAGGTAAGAAAAACTTGCCACAAGAACCAGCCCAACAACCAGCACCGCAAGAACGCACTGCCATCTAAACGGCAAAAACCAACGCTGCCTAGAACGAACAGCAGGCGCTTCCTCCACAATCCGCATCGTATCCACAGAAGCCGCACCAAAAGTAGACAACCTGTACTCCCCACTCTCCGTTTTGGAAACGAGATCGCCGAGGTTCTCAAGGTGGTACGTCAGATGAGAGCTGGAAATTCCAAGTATCTCCAGCATCTGCGAAAAGGTCATCTGTTTCTCCGAGAGCATACGTAAGATCTTCCGCCGTGCAGGATGCCTCAAAGAACTAAACATGGTCGAGTAAATCTCTTCTTCGGAATCAGACATTCCCCACCCACTCAAACAATGATATGCGAACGTTATTAGAAAACTTTGCCATGTCAAGAAAACTTGACCAACAAGAAGTTTTGCCCTGTCAAGAAATCTTGACTAAAAGAACACATTTCTGGCTTATCCAGTCAAAAAACCCTTACAAAAACCCTTTTATCTAAAAATAAGTCCAATACATGTCGTATAACACAAAGGAGTGAAAAAAAATGACCCTTAAAAAGTTGAATTTGCAGAATCGTAAAATGTTAGGAAGATCGTCCCTACGTTCTAGAAGAATAAGAATTCTGGGAGTTGCTCTTCTGCTTTCGCTGCTCTTCGCAGGTACAACCGCGCTCGCAAACGCCGAAACACCTACTTTCATGCTCAAATGGGGCAGCTACGGCACTGGTAACGGACAGTTCAATAACCCATACGATGTTGCTGTCAACAGTGCAGGAAACGTCTACGTAGCTGACACTTACAATCATCGTATTCAGAAGTTTACAGGTACAGGCATTTTCTTGGGAGCATGGGGCAGTCTTGGCACTGGTAACGGGCAATTCAATTATACTATGGGCATTGACGTTGACAAAGCAGGAAACGTTTACGTGGTCGACACCTGTAATTGTCGTATTCAAAAGTTTACGGGTGATGGTGACTACATAACTCAATGGGGAAGTTATGGATCTGATGATGGTCAATTGTACTATCCTTATGACGTTGCAGTTGATAAGGCAGGCTACGTCTACGTGGCTGACTCAGCTAATCATCGTATTCAAAAGTTCACTGGCGACGGTGACTTTGTAGGAAAGTGGGGCAGTTACGGTTCCGGTGATGGGCAATTCAAGTATCCTCATGGTATTGATGTTGACGACGCAGGCAACGTTTACGTAAACGATTATTCCAACTGTCGTGTTGAGAAGTTCACTAGCGACGGCAATTACATAACTCAATGGGGTAGCTACGGTGCCGGTAATGGGCAACTCAAGAATCCTAAGGGCGTCGCTGTTGATAGCTCAGGAAACGTCTACATAGGCGACTACTACAACCACCGTGTTCAAAAGTTTACCAGCACAGGCGCTTTCCAAGGAACGTGGGGTAGTTTAGGCAGTGACGATGGACAATTCCGGACTCCTAAAGGGGTTGCAGTTGATGATGGAGGGAATGTTTACGTGGCCGACACGAAGAATAACCGTGTTCAAGTGTTTCGCGCTGAACCAGCTGTAGGTCTCGAAGCATCTGGTAACACGATGATGCTCGGATTATTCGCCGTCGCAGCAGCATTCGCAGTTTTCAACCGCTTCCAGCCAAAACTCTGCAAAGCAATCAACTGAGGACAACCTCAACACCTCTTTTTCTTTTCAACAGGTCATAAAGCATGATATGAAACAGGGAAATGGTGATGAAACACGAAGATAATATCGTTACTGATCCTTTCCATTCTGTTTCTTTCTTATCTTACAGGTCTACGTTTAACTTCGGCTCAGACTCTG
>CAYGVV010000246.1:0-2906 GCA_964353395.1 uncultured Candidatus Bathyarchaeia archaeon
TGCTATTAGGCAACCAAAACAAATACCGATGCCAAGGTGGGTTGATGACAAGAAAAAAACCCTCAAACACAAAAAATCAAACTACACAAACTGAAGACGCGGCTCTGCAAAGCAAAACGGATCGCGGAGATAAAATCATGAACTCTATGGTTAACACAAGCGTAATTCTGATGAGCACAATGATGGGCGCATTTACCCAAGTGTTGGTGAACGCAACAGGCGCCATGGCTTCAGGAATGGCCGAAGCAATGGGCGGAAAAGAAGCCGAAGAGAAAGTCAACGAAGAATTCAAACAAAAACTGCCCGAAGTTGACGAGAAAATGAAGGCAATGATTTCGGACATAAGAAAAGACATTTACGCCCAAATGGGACAAAAAAGGAAAGAGATAGAACCGCTTCTTTCTGATCCAGTATTTGAGGTTGGACCGAAAATTATCGAAAAATATGACTTCAAACTGCCAAAACTAACCCAAGAACTCGACGACAACGCGCTCGCACAATATTCGCAGCTGCTGACGAGTGAAGATCCACGCTTCGCCAAAATGTTCAAGGAGCTAACCAAATGGATTAATTCCCTGCCTAAACTCCCAGAACAAACCAACAAGAAACCTGGAAAATAACCCGCTGTGGACACACAAACAGAGGAAGAAGCAACACAAGAATAAACAATGAAATATTCTGTAAGAAGGAACAGTCTTACCCATTTTGTCTATGTTTCTTTTGTTTTTGGGGAAACAAGAAGTCGGGCTTCTCATTTTTTAGTTTCTCAGAAACGAACCCTGCAAGCAGCAAGGAGAGAGTGGATTAAACTGAAAAGAATTAGTTGAAATGGGTATGTGGAAATTCGGATATTTTGTGTGAGGGCGGAAATCTTTTATTTTCCCCGTGTTATAGTGCTAGTTGGTAATTGTTATGGCAGCAGCTAAGAAGAAAGCCGAAGAAGCGAAGAAGAAAAAAGAGTATTACGCGAAGAAAGAGAAGAAAGCCGCAGAAGTCAAGAAGAAGTAGGCTTCTGGCGCAGAAACGCGGGAATACAACGCGCGTCACTGATAGGGCTGAACTTCTCAATTTCGCTTTTCTCCAGCGGCACAGCTATCCTAGATACTAAACCGTGCAGGCTGTAAGGCAAGCGAATCAGGCGCATTTCTCCCGCGGTTACCCACTCGTCAATCTCGAAACTCTTCGCTTTGACCGTCGCCGCGATTTCAAGTCTTTTTTTGGTGCTGAACGCGTAGGCTTCTGCGTCGAAGACGTGGATGTGGAAGCCTCTGCCCGAATAGACGATTCGCAACTGTGAAAACTGCTTCTCGAGATACTCGAACAAGCCTACTGTCTGATCCTTAACCATATTCAGCTCCAAAGTGCAGAAGCTTAAGCCTTGGTGCCGCTTCATCTTGTCCGCCAGTGTGCCGTGGATGGGGCAGGTTATGTTTTCAGGGTCCAAGTCAAAGGCTAACTCTTGTCCGGTGATGCAGTCGCTCTGGTCGTAGGTGTTGCGGTCGTAATATGCAGCTTCGGGCAGGAACCCGAGTATTTGATCGCGCATATCCAATAGGTCCTTGTATTCGTCGATGATTATGGTGGTCTCAGCGTCTTCCCTGTACTCTTGCGGGTAAATCTTGGTGTGCCTGCCGATTATGACTGCAAACTTCGTCTTGCTTGTTTGCCCTTGAAACCAGTTGGCGACTTTTTTCAGGTCAAACTCTGAGGTGTAAAACTGTTTTCTTTCATCGAGAGTTGCATATCGCATGCCCTCGGGCAAGTAGTATTTGGACATTGGCAAATCACTTATGAATAGGTGCCCATGCAAAAATGCTTTTTGATTCTGCACTTAGCAGACAGAGAGCCTAGAGTCTGCCTTCCTTGCAACTCTGGTAGTTGCCTTCTATTCTGGGTTAAGGTTTAGTTTTCCTTTTCTTGTTGATGCAGTTTATTGAAGTCTTGTGAAATTGGAAAGAACGTATCACTAATGAAGCAGGTTTCCACTCGATCCACGCTATGCGCCCTCTTGATGTTATTCACCAGTGTAATGATGCTTTTCAAATCCTTAACTGGAGCAATGGCAAGCACATCAGCATCTCCAACTATTTCGGAGAACATGAATATGTTTGGCATTTTCTTGAGCATGTCTATGGTTGTTGTCATATCTTGGTTTGATGTATTTGTTATCATCAAAATGGCTTTTCCCTGATATCCGATTTTTGAGAGATCTATGCCTATCGTTGATTGCATTATTGTTCCTTCTTTCTTCATTTTTTCGTACCTTTTTCTCACCGTTTCCGGTGAAACACCAATTTTTCTGGCAATTCTTGCGAAGGGCATTTGAGCATCTTTTGCTAGTTCTGCTATTATTTGCTTATCCGTTTCGTCCATGTTATTCAGGCTCTTGAGGTTGTAGATTTAGATTTTCAAAAGCGAATTGGGGTTTACTCCAAAGGCTGACGGTTATGCTCTTTACTCCTGATTGTTTTCTTATTAATTGCTTTATATTGTTTATTTCAATGATGCTTTTTGCGACTATGAAGGCGCAGAGGTCGTGTTTTCCAACACTTTGAGATATTTCAATTACATTCGCCCTTTCTCGAATCAGTTTGGCGACTTCCTTTTCTTGTTTAGGATTCAAATTGATTCCAATAGAAGCTGGATACATACCGCCAAAACAGCTCATGTTGGCGTATAGGATGGTTCCCACTATTACACCTGTGCTTCTAAGGCGTTTGACTCGCTTGAATATGGCATTGGATGATAAGCCACACTCCTTTGCGATTTCTTTAAGGTTTGTACGTGCATCTCTTATTAATGCACGTAGAATTTTGACGTCGATTTCGTCTAGTTTCACTGTTGAACTCCTAACCTTTCCGATCAGATAACGTGTAGCAGATTAGTAGATAAAACTTTTGCAGATT